>JANXXG010000191.1 GCA_025350745.1 Chloroflexota bacterium
CGAGCGCGGAGCGGCAGGAGCTGACCCGGCTCAAGCGTGAGAACCGCCAGCTCAAGCTGGAGCGGGAGATCCTGTCAAAAGCCGCGGCCTGGTTTGCGACGGAGAGCACCGCGACACCGAAGCACTCTTCGGATTCGTGAAGGCAAACCAGGCCCGCTATCCGGTAGCGCTCATGTGCCGGTTGCTCAAAGTCTCCCAGAGCGGCTTCTATGCGTGGGTGGACCGGCCGCGGTCGGCACGGGCGCGCGAGGATATCGCATTGACGGCGCTGATCCACGGCATTCACCGCCGCTCTAAAGGCGCCTACGGGGCGCCATCGATCCACGCCGAGCTCTCCGACGACCATGGCATTCACATCGGCCGCAAGCGGGTGGCGCGATTGATGCGCGCGGCCGGCTTGTACGGCGCCACGCCACAGCGGTTCATCCGCACCACCGTCACCGACCCGATGGCGGAGCGCGCGGTGGACTTGGTCGACCGACAGTTTGCGGCCGACGGGCCGGATCGGTTGTGGGTAGCTGACATCACCTACATTCCGACATGGTCCGGCTTTCTGTACCTGGCGGTGGTGCTGGATGTCTGGTCGCGTCGTATCGTGGGCTGGGCGATGGAAACCCATCTGCGGACCGAGCTATGTACGGCAAATTGGCTCTAGTTCGTTGCCGTCGGAGCAGATCCCGGCAGGCGTAGAGGTTGTTCCCGTCCACGGGCGCGCGTGGTGCCTCGGCATAAGCAACACAACAACCCGCAGTAAGGTCGACCTGAACGATACGCATATTCCGCTACAGAACGATGAGGTTTCGTTGACAATCAGCGATCCCCGAACGCAGAGTGGCCGCATGGCAAATCCGGTCATCGGACGGTGCCCCATCTGCAGCGAATCGCTGCGGGTCGTCCGCCTGGAGTGCCAGGCCTGCGGCACGCGCCTGGAAGGCGATTTCACCCTCGGCCGGTTCCACGCGCTCAGCGCCGAGCAGCTCGAGTTCCTCGGGACCTTCATCCGGGCGCGTGGCAACTTCAAGGACGTCGAGCGCGAGCTCGGGATCTCCTATCCGACGGTCCGATCCCGGCTCGACGCCGTGATCCGGGCCCTCGGGTTCCCGTCCCAGGTGGAGCCGGACCGCGACGCCGAGCGCCGCAAGGAGATCCTTCGCGAGCTGGCCGAGGGAAAGATCGCACCGGACGACGCGGCGACCCTGTTGGAGGCTGATCGATGAGCGAAGAGAACGACCCCGGACCGCGCAAGAACGCCCGCGAGGACCACCGGGACGCCCGCGAGCACCTCCGCGAGCAGCGGCGCACGCTTCGCGACGAGATCCGCCGGACGGTGCACGAAGGGCTTGGTCACGGTCTCGGTCAGGGCCTCGGGCGGACGATCAAGGACTCGATGAGCTTCAACCTCGACGTCGGTGACCTGGGCTTCGGGGGAGAGGAGTACGCCGAGACCGTCGAGCGCGACTTCGCGGTGGGACCGCTCCCGGGCCTGCACGTCCGGAACGTGTCCGGCGACACGAAGATCGCGGTCGGTCCCGACGGCACGATCCACGTGAAGGCGCGGAAGCGCGTCCGCGGCACCAGCGAGGAGCGGGCCAAGCGCCTGCTCGAGAACGTCGAAGTGCGCATGGAGCAGGACGGCAACGACGTCCTCCTCAAGCCACACCTCTACGAACAGGACCGTGGCTGGGCCGATCTCTTCCGCGGCGGCAGGGTGGCCGTCGACTTCGAGATCACCGTGCCGCGCGAGGTGCGCATCGAAGCCCACACCGTGAGCGGCGACATCACGCACGCCGGTACCCGCGGGCCGATGGACATCCAGAGCGTGTCCGGAGAGCTCGTCATCAGCGACGCGCAGGGCCCGTTGCGGCTGAAGACGGTGAGCGGCGACGCCGACGTGAGCGCGTTCGCCGGTCAGGTCGGCGCGAACACGGTCAGCGGCGATCTGACCTTCAACAGCGTCCGGCTGCACGGCTCGGACTTCGTCACGGTGAGCGGCGATGTCCGGATCGACGGGGATCTCGGCAAGGAGCGCGAGCACCGGATGAAGACGATCAGCGGCGACATCGACCTTCACCTGACGGGCGGCTCGTACGACATCCGGTTGAGCACCATGAGCGGCGAGCTCAACAGCGAGATCGCCGGGCAGGTCACCGGCGAGGGCCGGCGGGCCAAGCGGGTCGTCGTCGGCACTGGCGAGGCACAGGTCAGCGTGAAGACCATGAGCGGCGACCTTGAGATCCGCGCGTCGGGTGGCACGGCTCCCGAGGCATCAGCCGCCGGCATGGCCGACCGCCCCGCGGATGTCGAGCGGACCGAGCCGATGGAGCCCCAGACGCCGCCGGAGCCGCCGGTGGATGTCCGCGACCTCCTGCAGCGGGTCGCTCGAGGCGAAGTGGACGTCGATGCGGCCGCCGCGGCCCTCGATGCGCGTCGCGAACGCTGATGCCGTCAGAGGAAGGGAAGCAGGTCCTGCGGCTTCTCGCGGAGGGCAAGATCGACGCGGACCAGGCGTACCGGTTGTTGCGCGCCATTGGTGATGTCGAGGATCGCGATCGTCAGGTCCCCCGCGAGGCCGACCGGCCCCCGGGTACGGACCGGCCGCTCTTCCCGCCCGATGCGCCGATCCCTCCGGGGCTTGGCCGCAGGACCCTGCGGATCACCGTCACGTCGGGGG
>JANXXG010000211.1 GCA_025350745.1 Chloroflexota bacterium
CCATCCGAAGTTCGCGGAGGACATCTGCCGCCACCTGGAGATCCCACGTGGGCAGATGGATGTCTTCAAGTTCGCGAACGACGAGATCTTCGTCAAGATCAACGAGAACGCCCGCGAGCATGACGTCTTCATCATCCAGTCACTCGTTGGCCCGTCCGTCAGCGACGCGATCATGGAGCTCTTGATCATGATCGACGCCTTCAAGCGCGCGTCCGCAGGTCGGATCACGGCGGTCATGCCGCAATTCGCGTACGGGCGGAGCGACAAGAAGGACCAGCCTCGCGTCCCGATCACCGCGCGGCTCTTGGCGGACCTGATCAGCGTCGCAGGCGCCGACCGATTCCTGACCATGGACATGCACCAGATGCAGATCCAGGGCTTCTTCAGCATTCCGGGCGACGAGCTTTCTGCCCGCAGCCTCCTGGTCGAGTATCTGCGCGCGATCGTCGCCACGAAGCGCGACGACACCGCACTCGTGGTCCCTGACCTCGGATACGCGAACGCGGCACGGCGGATCGCCGAGCTGCTGGATATCCCGCTCGTGTTCATGCAGAAGACCCACCGTGACAACAGTGGTCACAGCGAGATCGTTGGCGTCATCGGCGATATCGACCGCAAGCGGGCGATCATCATCGATGACGAGATCGACAAGGGCACGACCGTTCTCAATACCGTTCGGGTCCTTCAGGAGCGCGGCGTGACCGAGATCTATGCCGCCTGCACCCATCCCACATTCTCCGATGGCGCCGCCGAGAAGCTGTGCGCCAGCGGACTAAAGGAGCTCATCGTCACAGATACCGTCCCCCTGAAGCCGTCAGCGCGCAATCTCCCGCAGCTTCGCGTGCTCAGCGTGGCGCCGCTCTTCGCGGAGGCGATCCGTCGCATCCACGAGGGCGAGTCCGTGGGCTCGCTGTTCAACCCGGCGGGGATGCAGCTGCCGCTACAGGTCACCTAGCGGCCCCGCAATGAGCGCGCTCACCAAGCTCTTCGGCCTCGTCGACAGCAACGAGTCTGAGGTCCGGCGGCTCCGCAAGGTGGTCGACGCGGTCAACGGCCTCAAGGCCGACACCGCGCGACTCTCCGACGATGAGCTGCGCGCCCGTACCGCCCTATTCCGTGAGCGTCTGGCTGCCGGCGCGATGCTTGACGATCTGCTGCCGGAGGCGTTCGCGGCGGTCCGCGAAGCGGGTACGCGCACCCTGAAGCAGACCCACTTCGATGTCCAGCTTCTCGGCGGTATCGCGCTCCATCGTGGGCACATCGCGGAGATGAAAACGGGCGAGGGCAAGACGCTCGTCGCATCGCTGGCCCTCTATCTGAACGCCCTCGAAGGCCGCGGCGCCCACCTCGTGACGACCAACGACTACCTCGCGAAGACCGGCGCCGGCTGGATGGCCCCGATCTACCACGCGCTCGGGATGACGGTCAGCTACATCGCCCATGACAAGAGCGCCATGTACGACCCCGAGGTGACCCTCGATGAGCTGGACTGGCGGCACCAGCACTGGCGCGAGGTGCATCGCCGGGACGCCTACCTCGCCGACGTGACCTATGGCCAGAACAGCGAGTTCGGATTCGACTATCTGCGCGACAACATGGTCATGGACCTGGCGGACGCCGTGCAGCGTGAGCTGCACTTCGGGATCGTCGACGAGGCGGACTCGATCCTCATCGACGAGGCCCGCACCCCGCTCATCATCAGCTCGCAGGCCGAGGATGCATCCGAGATGTATCACTCCTTCGCGCGGGTCGCGACGAAGCTCGTCGCAGGGGATGACTACGTCCTCGAGGAAAAACATCACGCGGTCACGCTGACGGATGCGGGCATCGAGAAGGCCGAACGCCTGCTTGGCCGGGCCAATCTGTACGAGGGTGACGTCACGGCGGTCCACTATCTCGACAACGCCCTCAAAGCGCGGGCGCTCTATCACAAGGACAAGGAATACATCGTCACCGCGGCCGGAGAGGTCGTCATCATCGACGAGTTCACCGGGCGGCAGATGCCCGGACGACGCTGGAGCGACGGCCTGCACCAGGCGGTCGAAGCGAAAGAGGGCCTCAAGATCCAGCAGGAGACCCGGACCCACGCGACGATCACCATCCAGAACTACTTCCGGATGTACGACAAGCTCGCCGGCATGACCGGGACCGCGGCGACCGAGGCCGAAGAGATCTTCAAGGTCTACAAGCTCGAGGTCACCCAGATCCCGACGAACCGGCCGATGGTCCGTTCGGATCTCAAGGATCTCGTGTACCGGACCGAGCAAGGGAAGTGGGACGCGGTCATCGCGGAAGTCCGGGAGCGGAACGTGAAGGGCCAGCCGGTCCTCATCGGCACCACGTCCGTGGACAAGAGCCAGACGCTGTCTGCCGAGCTCTCACGTAACGGGATCAAGCACGACGTGCTGAACGCGAAGAATCACGAGCGCGAGGCCCTCGTCATCGCCGGAGCCGGGAATCAGGGCGCCGTGACGCTATCCACCAACATGGCCGGCCGTGGCGTCGACATCCTGCTCGGCGAGGGCGTGCGCGAGCTCGGCGGTCTCCACGTCATCGGCACCGAGCGTCATGAGGCCCGCCGGATCGACAACCAGCTCCGGGGCCGGTCCGGCCGCCAGGGAGACCCCGGCTCCACCCGGTTCTACGCCTCGCTCGAGGACGAGCTGATCCGGATCTTTGCCTCGGAGCGCATCGCGGGCCTCATGACC
>JANXXG010000212.1 GCA_025350745.1 Chloroflexota bacterium
ATCAGCGCGCGCGTCGCGCCGCCCGGATCGCCGATCCGGACGATGATCGCCCCACGCGGCTGGTACCGGGGGTGGCTCATCGACGAGCAGCACGATGTCCTCGGGTACCTCAGCGCCCGTCTCGGGATGGCCTACGTGTTCGGCCCGAACATCGGCGACCTCTATGGCAACGCCATCCTCTCGCGTTACCCGATCACGGACGTGCGCCGCCTGCACTACGCGAAGGAGCCGGGCCTCCGGTACCAGCCGCGTGGGGCGATCATCGTCCGGATCGGCGATCCCGGCGGAGCGACGCGCACACTGATCGCCGTCACGCATCTGGACGAGAACGCCGATGCGAGCGCGGTCCGCATGGAGCAGATCCGCGCGCTTCTCGGCGAGATCGGGTCCGCCACGCCGGCCATCATCGCGTGCGACTGCAACGCGAAGCCCGATGCGCCGGAGCTCAAGCTCATCACGGACTCCGGATTCGGCGATCTCGCGCTCCAATCCGGGGGCGGCGGGAACACCTTCCCGGCCGATCAGCCGGTCGAGCGCATCGACTACCTCTTCGGGGTCGGGGTAACGGCATCGCAGGGCCGCGTCGTGAATTCGACCGCGTCGGACCACCGGGCGGTCGTGGTGAACGTGACGCTGAGCGCCCGCTAAGGCGGGTCCGCACTGAGCGCCGGCGCTGCCGAGGGCCACGAGGGCCGTGCGCGTCACCCGCACGGTTCCCGCACGGCGGGGCACAATGCCGGACGTGCTGGGATCCTTCGGCCACGCGCTCGATGGTCTGGTGCAGCTGCTCCGGACGCAGCGGAATTTCCGCGTCCATCTCGGCGCCGGGCTCCTCGCCCTCGGACTCGCCGCCACGCTCGGCTTCAGCCTGCTCGAGTGGGCGATCCTCGTCCTGACGATCGCCCTCGTCCTCGCCGCAGAAGGCCTGAATACGGGGATCGAGATCGCGGTGACCCTCGCCTCACCCGAACGGCGACCCGAGGCGAAAGCGGCGAAGGACATCGCGGCCGGCGTCGTCCTCCTCTGTGCGATCGCGTCCGTGGTGATCGGCGTGTTGCTGTCCCTGCCGCATCTTCAGCGTCTCTTCGTGCAGTGAGGTCGGCCCGTGTTCAGGTGCTCTATTGGCAGAGTGACATCGGTACGCTTCGAGGCCAGCGTTCGGCACCGGTCGGCCCGACGAGGTAGATCGCGTCATCCTCGCTCGGACTGAGGTAGATCTGGATCGCCCCATACGTGTATCCGGTGGCCCCCGCGTCGCTCGGGACGGTCACATTGAGGTCAAGACGCCCACGCGGTCTGTTCGGAATGACCCCGCGCGGGTCGCGGACGTAGCGGACACGGGGGCCGAAGTGATCGAGGTGCCGACCGCCGGACTGATCGACTGCGACCTCACGCCGGCGAAGAGCACCGCGACCACCAGAAGCCCGAGGAGCGCAGCGATCGCAAGCGCTCGCCAGTACCTGCGGTCGCTCACGAACGCAGCGTAGGCCTCGATCTCGACCGGAATAGCCGCGGTTAGACTGCTCTCCTAGCAGCTTCCAGAAGGGGCCGACGATCCCGCAACAGTTCGTCCACCTGCACACCCATAGCGAGTACAGCCTGCTCGACGGGCTGTCGCGCGTGCGCGACCTCGTGGGACAGGCGAAGGCGCTCGAGATGCCGGCGCTCGCCATCACCGACCACGGCGCGCTGTACGGCGCGATCGATTTCTACACGACCGCCAAGGCGGCCGGGATCAAGCCGATCATCGGCGTCGAGACCTACATCGCCCGCGGCTCCCGGTCCGACCGCGACCCGAAGGTCGAGGGCCACGGCAAGCCGTTCCACCTCGTCCTGTTGGCGAAGAGCTTCATCGGCTACCAGAACCTCGTGTCGCTCGTGACGAGCGCGCACCTTGAGGGCTACTACTACCGGCCGCGCATGGACAAGGAGCTCCTCCGCGAGAAGCACGAGGGTCTCATCGCCCTCTCCGCCTGCCTCCAGGGCGAGGTCGCACGTGCGGTCCAGGACCTCGGGATCGACGCCGCCTGCGCCGTCGCGCTCGAGCACCTCGCGATCTTCGGGAAAGGCAATTACTACCTCGAGCTCATGTCGCATGGAATCCCCGAGCAGGTCGTCGTGAACGACGGGATCCGCGAGGTGAGCCGGCGCACCGGCGTGCCGCTCGTGGCGACGAATGACATCCATTACGTCCACGCCGAGGATGCCGAGGCCCAGGACATCATGGTCTGCATCCAGAGCGGCAAGACCGTGGACCAGCCCGATCGCCTCAAGATGATCGACCACCCGGAGCTCTACATGAAGACCGCCGCCGAGATGGCCGCGCTGTTCCCCGACGACCCGGAAGCCATCGCGAATACCGTGAAGATCGCGGCCGCGTGCGACATCGACCTGCCGCTCGGGAAATTCGTGCCCCCGCATTTCGAGGTCCCTGGCGGGCTCACGCCGGATCAGCAGCTCCGGAAGCTCGCCGAGCACGGCGTCACGGGCAAGTACCCGGCGGTGACCCCGGAGATCACAGCCCGGCTCGAGCACGAGCTCACGGTGATCGCGAAGACCGGATATGCGGCGTACATCCTGATCGTGCAGGACTTCATCGCGTTCGCGCAGCAGCGCGGCATCCTCACCGCCGTCCGCGGCTCCGCCGGCGGCTCGCTCGTGAACTACTGCATCGGGCTCACGGACATCGATCCGCTGCGCTACGGGCTCATCTTCGATCGGTTCCTGAACCTCGAACGGTTCACCCAGCCGGATATCGACGTGGACTTCATGGACGACCGGCGCGACGAGGTCATCGACTACGTCACCGCGAAGTACGGCAGCGACCGCGTCGCGCAGATCGTCACGTTCAACACGATGCTGGCCCGGGCGGCGGTGCGCGACGTCGCGCGCGTGCTCGGCATGAGCTACGGCGAGGCCGACCGGGTCGCGAAGGTGATCCCGACGGGCCCGGGTGCCGGGAGCCTCGCGGAGTCCCGGGTCCAGGTCCCTGAGCTCGAGATGATGGCCGAGGAGCCCGCGGTCGGGCGGCTGCTCGACCTCGCCGAGAAGGTCGAGGGCCTCGTGCGCTCGACCGGTACTCACGCCGCGGGCGTGGTCATCACGCGCGAGCCGCTCACGACGCTCGTGCCCGTGGAGCATCCGAAGGGCAAGGCCGAGGGCTTCCAGACGCAGTACGAGGACAAGCAGATCGAGAAGCTCGGCCTCTTGAAGTTCGACTTCCTCGGGCTCTCGAACCTCACGATCCTCGACCGGGCCCTCAAGCTCATCCAACGGGAGCGAGGCATCACCATCAAGCGCGAGGAGATCCCGCTCGACGACAGAAAGACCTTTGATCTCCTGGCATCCGGCGAGACGACCGGATTGTTCCAGCTGGAGTCAGCGGGGATGCGGCGCCACATCCAGGCGCTGAAGCCCGACCGCGTCGAAGACGTGATGGCGATGGTCGCGCTGTTCCGCCCGGGCCCGATGGAGTACATCCCACGCTACATCGCGCGCAAGCACGGCTACGAGGCGGTCACGTACGCCCATCCGGCGCTCGAGCCGGTCCTTCGGTCGACCTACGGCGTGATGGTCTATCAGGAAGACGTGATGGCGGTGACCCAGGCCCTCGCCGGATTCACGCTCGGCCAGGCCGACGTCCTCTGCTACACGATCCGCAAGAAGATCCGCGAGAAGCTCGATGCGCAGAAGGAGAAGTTCGTCGCTGGCGCGCTCAAGGCGGGCGTGTCGGCGGGGATCATCGAGAGCGTGTGGAAGGACTTCGAGCCGTTCGCGCAGTACGGCTTCAATCGGGCCCACGCGGCGATCTACGGGATCATCGCGTACCACACGGCCTACCTCAAGGCGAACTACACACCGGAATACATGACCGCGGTGCTCTCGTCCGACATGGGCAACTCCGAGCGCGTCGCCATCGCCATCGCGGAGTGCCGCCGGATGGGGCTCCCCGTCATGCCACCCGACGTGAACGTGTCCCGATTCGACTTCGTCGTGAACGGTCCCGAGATCCGGTTCGGCCTGGGGGCGATCAAGAACGTCGGTGAGGGTGCGATCGAGAACATTGTCGCGGCCCGCGAGGCCGGCGGCCCGTTCCGCTCGCTCGAGGACCTGTGCGCTCGGATCGACCTGCAGCGGAACAACAAGCGGGTGATCGAGTCCCTGATCAAGGCCGGTGCGTGCGATGCGTTCGGACCACGCCTGGCCCAGCTGAATCGGCTCGACGCCGCGCTCGCGACCGGCCAGCGTGAGCAAAAGGACCGCGCTTCGGGGCAGGTCGGGCTGTTCGACTTCGCCTCGGAGCCGGCGGTCGCCGCGCCCACGACCGGCCCGGAGGCATCACGGAAGGAGCTGTTGGGCTGGGAGAAGGAGCTCCTCGGGATCTACGTGTCTGACCATCCGTTGACCGACGTCGCGCAGCGCATCGGTGATGTGCCGGGGATCGTGTACCTCGCCGAGCTCAAAGAGGTGAAGGACGAGCTCGTGACGATCGTCTGCGTCGTCACGAGCGCCCGAAAGCACATCACCATGAAGAACAAGGCGCTCATGCTGTTCGCGCAGGTCGAGGACCTCACCGGCGCGTCGGAAGTGACGGTGTTCCCGCGCACCTATGAGCAGACTGCCGGCGTCTGGAACACCGATGAGATCCTCCTGCTGCTGGCCCGCGTGGAGCAGCGCGACGAGACCCCGAAGCTGCTGTGCGAGCACGCCGTCCTGTTCAACGAGGAGGGCATCGCCGAGATCGCGCGGATCACCGAGGAGCGACGCGCGTCCCTTGCCAAGAAGCGTCAGTTCATGGAGAAGAGCGCCGCCGCACGTGGGGACAGCGATGCCAATGGGAACGGCAACGGCCATGGCAACGGAGACGGTCCCGGTGACGTCGTCATCCGATTCCGCGAGGCTCTGGACTACGAGCGCTCGATCGCGGTCTTCCAGCAGATCCAACAGGTGCTCGCCCGGTATGGTGGTCCGCTTCCCGTCTACCTCGAGCTGCCCCGCGCCGGAAGTGGGATCCGCCGCGTCGCGACGACGTTCCGCGCCCGAGCAGCGGAGGAGCTGGCACGGGAGATCGACGCCGCCGTTGGCACGGGCGTCGTCGATGTCGTGTTACCGGAGGCGCGGATCCCGTCTTGATCATCGACGCGGTCGTCTTCGACGTCGATGGCGTTCTCGTCGACACCGATCGCTCGTATACCGAAGCGGTCATTCGCACGATCCAGTGGCTCCAGCCCGGCGCCCCGATCGACCGCGCCATGGTCCGCTTGTGGCGGCGGAGCGGTGACTGGAACAACGATTGGGATCTCTGCTACGGCCTCTACAGGTGGCTCAATGGATCGCCGCGCCTTGACCCCGCGACGGCGGCGCGGCGCACCCTGGCCGAGCTCCGCGTGGGAGCACCGGCGTCCGGCCTTGGCTATGCGGAGGTGCAGGGCATCTTCGAGGAGCACTACAACGGCACCGACGTGGCCGTCGCCCGCTACGGCACTCCCGCCCGGGTCCACAACGACCGACCGCTCGCGATGGACGAGGAGGTGATGCTCGAGCCGTCGCTGCTGGCCGAGCTTCGAGCGATCGGCATCGCCAAATTCGGGGTGGTGACGGGACGGATGCGGGCGGACTGGGACCAGGTGGCCGGCCGCATCCCGCTTCCGCGGGGCATCCCGGTCGCGACGGATGAGGATGGGCGGAAGCCGGACCCGGCGCCGCTCGCGCTCGTGGCCGACGCGCTCGGGGCCGCCGGGCTGGCAATGGTCGGTGACACCCTGAACGATCTGCGCATGACACAGGCCTACGCGCGCGTTGGCACGATTTCCGCGGTATGCATCATTCGGTGTGATGACGATGAGAGCGACGCCTACCTGCGCGCCGGAGCCGCCGGGACGATCCGCGCCCTCGAGGATCTCCCGGACGCCTTGCGCTCTCTTGCCGACTGACCGGACGGGCCACTAGGCAGCGTGCCCGAGCGCATCCGGCTCCTCCATGGGATCACGGCGGCGATGCTGCGCATCCTCGACCTCGAGCGGCTCCTGCCCGAGATCGCTCGGGCAGCAACGACCCTTGAGAGCGCCGATGCGGCGTCGGTGATGCTCGCCGCCGATGACGGGGAGTCGCTGCGGATCGTGGCGTACCACGGCCTCAGCGAGGCGTATGCGACGGCGCAACGCATCCCCATGGAGACCGCGCGGGCCATGCACAAGGGGTTCGACGCGCACGTCGAGATCGATCTGCGGTCGCAGCCGCTCGGCGATCCCGCGCTCATCGAGCGCGAGGGGCTCGTGCGGGTCGTGTCCGTCCCGCTCGTGCACGAGGGCGCGCTCATCGGCGGCATCAACGTGTACACGCGGGATCAGGCGCGGGCCTTCGACGTGGTCGATATCGAGATCCTGCACATCCTCGGGGCGCAGGCCTCGGTCGCGATCGCGAACGCGCGGCTCTACGACGAGGAGCGGACCGGCCGGCGGATGCAGGAGCTGCTTCTCGAGTCGCTCGGTGACGGCGTGGTCATCGCGTTGCCGAACGGCATGCTGCGGATGAACCGCGCGGCGCGCGAGCTGTTCGGCGCCCAGGGTCGCGAGACGTTCGACCGTGCCGCGTACCCGCCGGGGTACGAGCTCGCCGCGGAAGATGGGTCGCCGCTCGAGGAGGGTGAGGCGCCGATGGACCGGGCCCTGCGCGGCCTCTCGACGACCGGGGTATACACCTCGAGCGATCCCCGCCGCGGCGTTAGTAGTGTGCTGCGGATCGCCGCGGAGCCGGTGCACGGCGCGAACGGGTCGGTCGTCGCCGGCATCCTGTCCATGCACGATCTCACTGCTGTGCGCGAGGCCGAGCGGCAGAAG
>JANXXG010000222.1 GCA_025350745.1 Chloroflexota bacterium
TGAACGACCCGTCCCCGACGGTGACGAAGCCGCAGTTCACGGGGAGCCCGGCCTCCGACTTCGCGAAGTTCGCAGGGACGCTG
Organism: Chloroflexota bacterium; assembly: GCA_025350745.1. Classification (GTDB taxonomy): domain Bacteria; phylum Chloroflexota; class Limnocylindria; order P2-11E; family P2-11E; genus UBA4735. Next base: position 84 of record JANXXG010000222.1, read on the forward strand.
AACGACGTGATGGCGGCGAACCCGAAAGAGGACCCGAAGCTCATCGAGCAGCAGGCCACCGACGGGATGGCCCGGTCGATGAACGAGTGCCACACCTATTACCTGGACCCTGCTCGCGCGAAGGGCTTCAACGCGCCACCAGCGGAGTACTCGGGGATCGGTGCGACCATCACGTCGCCCGGGCCGAACGAGCTCGTCGAGGTCGCCCAGGTCTTTCCGAACAGCCCGGCCGAGAAGGCGGGGGTGAAGAAGGGCGACAAGATCAAGCAGGTCCAGGGCGAGGACATGCTTGGACGGACCTCCGAAGAGGTCGCGAACAAGATCAAGGGCCCCGAGGGTACCGTCGTCAACATCATCATGGTCCGCAATGGGGCCGAGGTGCCGTTCGCGATCACGCGCGGCAAGGTCACTCCGCCGCGAGTGATCGATCAGATCGATGAGGGCAACGTCGGGTACATCTACGTCTCCCAGCTCAACGGCGACGTCTCGGCGCAGGTCACGGCGGCCGTCAAACGGCAGAACGCTGCCGGCGTCATCGGGCGGGTGCTGGACCTGCGCGATGATCCGGGCGGCGACCTGTCCGCGGCCGTGGACATCGCGAGCATCTTCGTCAAGAACGCGACCCTCGTGTACCAGATCGGCCGCGACGGGAACCGCCAGCCGCTACGCACGAACGACCGCTTCTACGTCGACGCGCCCAAGCCGCTCGTGGTGTTGGTGAACAAGAATTCCGCGTCCGGCGCCGAGATCATCTCGGCCGGCGTCCGCGCGAACGGCGTCGGGACGGTCATGGGCGAGCGGACCGCCGGCTGCGTCGGCATCGGCCAGCCGCGTACGTTGCCGGACGGCGGCCTCCTCCTGGTGACGATCGCGCGCATGGAGGACGCGAAGACCGGCGAGTCGCTCAACGGTCCAGGCAAGGGCGTCGTGCCGGACAAGCTGGTCGCGGCGGATCCGCAGAGCGGCGGGGACAGTCAGCGCGCGGCGGCGGAAGCGTTCATCAAGAGCGGCGGGAAGAGCTAGGAGCCGGCGAGCCCCAACGCGACCAGCCCTCCGAGCAACACCACGATCCCGACGTATTGATTCGGCGCGAGCCGCTCACCCTGCACCGTGAACGCCAGCAACGCCGGGATGATCGGATAGACGCCGCTCCCGGTCGCCACGATCGATGCGAACCCTGCCTGGACCCCGAGCACATAGAGAACGTTCGCGAGCGTGTCGAAGAGGCCGGTCGCAAGGACGATGCCCACCATACTGACGTCGAGAGTGCCCGGTGACCGGCGACGGATGATGGCAAGGAGCAGCAGGCTGAATGGGACGCTGATCATTCGCTGCATCAGGATCATCGCGAGACCATCGTGGGTGCGCGTCGCGTATGCCATGAGCGCCGCCCAACCGCCGAACCCCAGCATCGCCAGAAGCGCAAGCCACACCCCCGGCTTGGGTCGGCTTAGGACCGACGCCAGCGTGCGACCATCCGTGCCGGTCATGAGGATGCCGAAGGTCGTGATGGCGATGCCGACCAGCTGTCCGCTGGTGAGACGTTCTCCGAGAAAGATCACCACAAGGATCACAGTCACCGCGATGTACGCGCCGCCGATCGGGCTCACGATCGCTATCGGTCCGACCGCGAGCGCTTTGTAGAACAGGAGCAGGCCGGCCAGGCCGAGGATGGCCAACGCCAACGCGAGCGGGACCTGCTCCATGGACAGAGCCGGCCAGCGTCCGAGGGCGGCGAGCGCGGTCGCGTACATGACCGTGCCGGTCACCTGCATCCCGAGCATCGCCCAGAACACGCCGAGCCGGCGCGTCGAAAGTGCGCCCGCGTAGTCGGCGAGACCCCAGCCGATCGCGGCGCCGACGCCGTAGAGGAGCGGGGTCAGATGACGAGCTGGCGCGGTGCGCGCGTCAGGTTCCGCGAGCCGTCGGCGGTGAACACGAGCATGTCCTCGAGCCGGATCCCACCGATGTCGGGGTCATAGAGCCCGGGCTCGACGGTCACGACGTCGCCGACCATGAGCGGCGTCGTCCCGCCGCGGCCTACCGAGGGCGCCTCGTGGATCTCGAGCCCGACCCCATGTCCGGTCCCGTGGATGAAGCCCCGGGTGACCGGATCCTCTGGATGGTGCTTCTGCCCCTCGCGAAGCGTGTCATAGCCCGCCGCGAAGATGACGTCCTCCACGAGCTCATGCACCTCGCGGCCGGTGATGCCCGGTCGCAACGCCTCGATCCCGGCGTCCTGCGCGCGCTTCACGACCTCGTACATCTGGACGAGCTTCGGCGATGGAGCACCCTTGCTCACCGTGCGGGTCATATCGGCGTAGTAGCGGGTCTCCTTGTGCTGGGGAAAGATGTCCATGACCACCGGCTCGCCCGCATGGAGCGGACCGCTGCCGATCATGTGCGGGTCCGCGGCCTGGGTCCCCGGCGCGATGATCGTCGACTCGGCGACACAGCCTCGCTCGAGGAGCGCCCCCTCGACGACCGCCCGCACGCGTTCGGCGGTCAGTGGCGCACCGTCGAGCTCGAGCGTTCCGTCGGAGCGCGCGCGTGACCGGGTGATCGCGTCGACGCCGAGCTGCCACGCCTGCTCGGTCGCACGCTGGGTCGCCTCGAGCGCGACGACCTCATCGTCACGCTTGGTCCGGCGCCGAGCCTCGAGGCCCTCGGCGACGGTGATCTCGATGCCTTTCGCGCGTAGCAGATCAGCGAGCGCGAGTGGAAAGAGCTGGGGCACCCGCACCTGACGGGCGCCATGCGCCGCGAGGAACCGCTCGATGAGCGTCGCCGTCGCCTCGGTGATCGGGTTCATCGCGGCGCGGAGCTCGCGCGAGCCGTAGGCGTCGACGTTCTCGATCTGCGTCGCGCGCGACTGCTTTCGCGCCCGGCCCTCCTCGAGCGAGTTCGTGAGGAGGACGAGCTCCCCGGGGCGCTCGAGCACGACGAGGGGATCTGGCGCCAAGAACCGGGTGACGTGATAGATGTCCGGGAACCGGTACGAGTCGCCAAAGAAGAGCAGTGGCTTCCCGCTGTTGACGTCGCCTGTCGGCATCGAGCCCTCCCCGCACGCTGTCAGAAAACGCTACAGCAGAGTTCGCTCGTCCGGGCTACCTCGCTCCCTCGCGCAGGTGTGTGCGGGCGGCACGGCTGGACATAGCGTTCCGGTCACGATGGATGACGAGATCCTCCGCGTCCTGGTAGAGCTCCTCCGGCATCACGACGCGTACTGCCGGCTCAAGACGGACGGGAGGCCCTGCGGCCACCCCGACACAACTGACGTGCGGGCGCTCGCCGTCGTGCGGGCCCGCGCTGAGCTTGCCGCGGTCGCCCGCCCGACCCGCTGAGCGGCCACCGCGGCCCACGTACGATGCGACCTGATGCGGCGGATCGGGCACCGCGGGGCGATGGGTCACGCGCCGGAGAACACCATCGAGTCGTTCGAGAAGGCGATCGCGCTCGGCTGCGATGAGATCGAGACCGACGTGTGGCTCGCGGGCGACACCGCGCTGGTGATCTCACACGATCCCCCGCCCTCAGGGGCAACGCTCCTCTCGTTGGACGAGGTGTTGGATCTTTGCCGCGGGCGAGTCGGCGTCAACGTTGAGCTCAAGTGCGAGCACGACGAGACGCGCGCTCGACGGACCGGCGCGGTCGCCGCGGCGCGCATCGCCGCGCGCGGTGAGACCGACGTCTACGTGTCGAGCTTCTGGTGGTCAGCGCTGGCGGGCGCGCGCGAGGCGGCGCCCGGGATACGGCGCGCGTTCGCGTTCAACGATTCCCCGGATCCTCATGCGCTCGTGACGAGCGCGCGGGCGCTTGGGCTCTGGGCGCTGCATCCGAACCGCGCGTACGTCACGCCGGAGCTCGTCGCCGCCGCACATGGCGCGTCGCTGAAAGTGAATGTGTGGACGGTGAACGAGCCAGCTGAGATCGCCGCGTTCGCGGCGCTCGGCGTCGACGGGATCATGTCGAATTGGCCGGAACGGGTGCCGAAGAGCTAGGGGCGGGCCCAATCGCGCGCGCGATCGACCGCGCGCAGCCATCCCGCGTAGCGGCGGTCTCGCTCGGCCCAGGTCATCTTCGGCTCGTAGCGGGTCGCGACCGCGCGCGTCGCGGCGACCGCGTCGCTGTTCGGCCACACGCCGACGCCGAGACCGGCGAGGAACGCGGCACCGAGCGACGTCGTCTCGCGGATGGCGGCGACCTCGACCGGGATCCCCAGCACATCCGCCTGCAGCTGCATGAGATACGCGTTCGCGGTGCCACCGCCGTCGGCGCGCAGCACCGTGATGGGCCGCCCCGCGGCACGCATCGCCTCCACGAGGTCCCGGCTTTGGTACGCGATGCTCTCGAGTGTCGCGCGCGCCAGATGCGCGCGGGTCGTGCCGCGCTCGATGCCGATGAGGAGCCCTCGGGCACGCGGATCCCAGTGCGGCGCGCCAAGACCGGTGAACGCCGGCACAAGATAGAGCCCGTCGTCGCTCGGGACGGACCGGGCCAGGGCCTCGGTCTCGGCCGCGTCGGTGATGATGCCGAGACCGTCGCGCAGCCATTGGACCGCTGCCCCGGTCACGAAGGCGCTGCCCTCGAGCGCGTACCGGGGACCGTCGCCGATATCCCACGCGATCGTCCCGATGAGCCCACCATCGGGCTTCGGAGCGGTCGTCCCGCTGTTCGCCAGGAGGAAGCACCCGGTGCCATAGGTGTTCTTCGCCTCACCTTCCGCGAAGCACGCCTGGCCGAACAGCGCGGCCTGTTGATCGCCTGCCAGACCCGCGATCGGGACCGCCGCGCCGAAGTGCTGCGCATCGGTGCTGCCGACGACGCCGCTGTTCAGCACCAGTGACGGCAACATCGCTCGCGGCAACCGGAGTGCCGCGAGCAGCTCGTCATCCCACGCGCGCCGGTGGATGTCGAAGATCATCGTGCGCGACGCGTTCGACACATCGGTCACATGGATACGACCGCCGGTGAGCTTCCAGACGAGCCAGGTCTCGATCGTCCCGCAGAGCAGCTCTCCCGCCTCGGCCCGGACCTGCGCTCCGTCGACCTGGTCAAGGATCCAGCGGATCTTCGGCCCGGAGAAGTACGCGTCGATCACGAGCCCCGTGCGCTCGCGGACGAGCGGTGCCAATCCCTCCGCACGCAGCCGGTCGCAGATCGCCGCGCTCGCGCGGCTCTGCCAAACGACGGCCCGATGGATCGGCACCCCGGTGACGCGGTCCCAGACCACCACCGTTTCGCGCTGGTTCGTGATGCCGATCGCCGCCAGCCCCGCACCGACGATGCCGGCGCCCGCCAGGGCCTCGCGGCCGACCGCGACCGTGGTGCGGAAGATCTGCTCCGCGTCGTGCTCGACGTGACCGGACGCGGGATAGTGCTGGTCGATCTCGCGGTCCGCGCTCCCGATGATCCTGCCGCGCTCGTCGAACACGAGTGCAGCCGACCCGGTGGTGCCCTGATCCAGCGCGAGGATCGCGCTCACGCGGTCGCGAACTTCCGCATCGGCGCGATCTCGTCCCGGTACGCCGCCATCTCCGCCGCACGCCGAGGACCATCCCATCGCGCGACCTGCGCGATCAGATCGGCGATCGCATCGAGGCGATCGAGACCTTGGCAGGCCGAAAGGCCGACCGCCGTGCGCCGCAGCAGCACGTCACCGATCGTGACGGCCCACTCGTCGCGCACGGCGCGGACGACTTCCGCGCGGGTCGTCGAGGCGTGCTCGCAGACCGGTGCGCCAAGGGCGGGATCGCCAGCGACGATCGCGTCGAGCACCCGCTGGGGGCCGTTGCCAGCTCCGGGCAGGACGCGCTCCGCGGTCGTGCTCGGGGTCGCGGAGCCAAGCCGCTTCGCGACGACGTCGGCGACCTCCTCCGCGATGAGCCGGTAGGCGGTGATCTTTCCGCCGATGACCGAGAGCACACCGGGAACGCCGTCCGCCCGCTGATGATCGAGGAGCGCGTGCTTTCGCGAGACCTCGCCCTCCGACACGCCCTCGACCCGCACGAGCGCCCGCACACCGGCCCAGGTGAAGTGGATGCGATCGAGCGACGCCCGCGGGAACGCCCGGGCGGCCTCGGAGCGCAGATAGGCGACGTCGTCCTCCGATGCCTCCGCGTCTGCCGGGTCGCCCGCGTAGTCGGTGTCGGTGGTACCGACGATCGTGTAGCCGTTCCACGGAAGCACGAAGAAAAGCCTGCCGTCGCGCTTTGCGAACAGCACGTGGGCCTGTTCGGTCGCGTGCGGGATCACCAGGTGCGTCCCTTTCGTCAGGCGGAGCAAGGGCTTCCCGTTCCCGCGAAGCGGACCGACCGTCTGATCGAGCCACGCGCCGGTGGCATTCACGGTGTACCGCGCGCGGATCTCGAGATCGCCCCCGCCGATGTTGTCGTGGACGCGCGCGCCCACGACGCGGACGCCGTCCGTGTCACGAAGGTAGCTCGTCGCGCGCGCGTGGTTCAGGATCAGCGCGCCGTTGGCCGCTGCGTCGATGGCGTTCTCGACGACCAGCCGTTCGACGAATGGGACCTGGGCGTCATAGAAACGCCACGACCCGGAGAGGCCGTCCGGATCGAGGTTGGGCTCCGCCGCGAGCGTGTCGGCGCGGCCGAGGCGAAGCCGTTTGGGGAGGCTCTTGTCGAGCGACAGCAGGTCGTACAGGAACATCCCGACGCGCAGCTTCAGCCGATAGAACGGCGTCGGCCTATAGAGCGGCAGGAGGAACGCGAGCGGGAACACCAGGTGCGGAGCGATGCGGAGAAGCGTCTCCCGCTCGCGCATGTCGCTTCGCACGAGGCCGAAATCAAAGAGCTCGAGATAGCGCAGGCCGCCGTGGATCAGGCGCGTCGGTCGAGAGCTCGTACCGGATGCGAGGTCGTTCTGCTCCACGAGCGCGACGGAGAGCCCACGGAGTGCGGCGTCGCGCGCGATGCCCGCGCCGACGATCCCACCGCCGATGACGAGGAGATCGACGGTGCGGCCGCCGAGCGACCGCACCGT
>JANXXG010000244.1 GCA_025350745.1 Chloroflexota bacterium
CCCGTGTCGTAGTTCGCCGCGTGCTTGGGCGACAGCGTGCCCGCCTTGGCTTTGACCGCGATTCGCTTGGCCATCTATCCACCCCTCCTTAAAGCTGAAGGCTCTCTGAGAAGCTGAAGGCTCCGCCTTAAGCCTTGAGCAGCTCCTCCGCGATGATCATCCGCTGGACCTCGCTGGTCCCTTCGTAGATCCGCAGGATCCGGGTATCCCGATAGGCCCGCTCCACCGGGGAGCCCTTCATGTAGCCCATCCCGCCGAAGATCTGGAGCACCCGATCGACGACCCGGCCGGCCATCTCCGATGCGTAGACCTTGACCATCGCTGCCTCGGTCGAGGCGCGCTTCCCGGCGTCGAGCTTGGCCGCCGCGTCGTAGACCATCAGGCGAGCGGCGTGGATCTCGACCGCGGAGTCCGCGAGCATCCATTGGATCGCCTGATTCACGGCGATGGGCTTGCCGAACTGCACGCGCCGCTTGGCGTGCGCGATCGCGAGCTCCAGCAGGTACTGGCTGGAGCCGACCGCGCCCGCCGCGAGCGACACGCGGCCGATGTCGAGCGCGCCCAGCGCCGTCTTGAAACCGGTGCCCGCCATGCCACCGAGGACGTTGGCGTCCGGCACCTCACAGTCCTCGAAGACCAGCTCGCCCGTGTAGCTCCCGTGGAGGCCCATCTTCTCGTCAACTCGTCCGACGCGGAAGCCCGTGAAGCCCTTCTCCACGATGAACGCGGTGATGCCACCGCGCGCACCGAGCGCCCGATCGTTCGAGGCGTACACGACCACGACGTCGGCGATCGGACCGTTCGTGACCCAGATCTTCGTGCCGTTGAGCAGCCAGCGGTCACCCTGCTTCACGGCACTCGTCTGGATGGAGCCGGCGTCGGAGCCGCTCGACGGCTCGGTCAGCGAAAATGCGGCGATCTTCCGGCCCGCGGCCAGATCCGGTAAATAGCGCTTCTTCTGGTCCTCGGTGCCTCCGAGGAAGATGGACATCGATCCGATCGAGGTGTGCGCCCCGATCAGGTTGGAGAACGCCGCCGACGTCCGGCCGAACTCCTCGAGCGCGGCGCAGTAGCCAAGGTCGCCGGCTGCGGCGCCGCCGTATTGCTCGGGGAACGGAAGCCCGAAGAAGCCGAGAGCGCCCATCTCCTTCATGACCGCGTCGGGGATCTTGTCGTCCCGCTCCACCTGCTCCTCGATCGGCTGCAGGCGGCCCTCGACGAAGTCGCGGACGGTGCGCTTGAGGAGGACGAGATCTTCGGGCAGGTCGACGTTCACCATGACAATGGGGGCAGCCTAGACCTCGGCCACGTGGATGGCGGCGATGCCGAAGGTCAGCCGCTCGTACGCGACTCGGGTGAAGCCCGCGTCGCGCAGCATCTCGGCCAGGCGCGCGGCCTCGGGGAACGGCCGCAGGGACCGGGGCAGATACCGGTAGGCCTCGCGATCGCCGCTGAGCAGGTCCGCGACAGCCGGAGCGACGCGATCGAAATAGAAGGAGTAGAGACGCGCGAAGGTCGCGTGCGGCGGGTGCGACAGCTCCAGGATCACCGCCCGCCCTCCCGGACGGAGCACCCGGCGGAACTCGGCGAGGGCCCGCCCGAGGTCGCCGACGTTGCGAACGGTGAATCCGGTCACGATGCGATCGACGCTCGCATCGGGCAGGGGCAGCGCCTCAGCGTTCCCGACGAGCGTCCGGATGCGCGATCGCTGCTCCAGAGAGCTGCGGCGTGTCAGCACCGCGAGCATCCCCGGCGAGAGATCGATGGCGATCACGTGCGCGCCCCGGGCCGCGGCGGCGAACGAGAGATCGCCGGTGCCGGCGCCAACATCGAGGACGGCATGCCCCCGCTCGATGCCGGCGCGGACGAGGGCCCGGCGACGCCAGCCGATGTCCGTCCCGAAGGAGAGGACGCGATTGAGGAAGTCGTAGCGGGCGGCGATGCGGTCGAACATCACCGCGATCTCGTGATCGTGCGCCTCGCTCGTCACCTTCAGAACGGTACGCTGTCTCACATCGGCACCGCCCTGTTCATCTACGCGCACCCGGACGACGAATCGTTCGTGTCTGGCACGCCGCTGACGCTTGCGGCGGCCGGTCACACGACCGCGCTCCTGACGCTCACGAGCGGTGATGCCGGCCTGTGGCTCGGCAAGGCGCAGGGTTCGTGGTCCCGGCCCGATCTCGCTGCCGAGCGAGCGAAAGAATGGGCCGCGGCCGTCGAGTGCATCGGCTACCGGTGGTCACGGCTCCTCCGGTATCCGGACGGCGGTCTGCGGGACGCCCCGGCAGAGGTGATCACGGCCGATGTCGTCGCGGCGATCCGCGAGGTCCGGCCCGACATCGTGTGCACGTTCGGGCCGGAGGGCGCAGGAAGCGAACATGACGACCATCGTTCGGCGTCCTACTTCGCCGCTCGTGGCTTCGCCCGCGCGGCCCTGGCCGACCAGTATCCGGAGCGCGGGCCGGCCCACGTCGCCCGCCGGTTGTTCTTCAGCGCGACGCCGTACGTCGTCGACGCGCCGGCCGCCGTCGGCGCCGTGACGCCGACGCACACGATCGATGTCTCCGCGTTCGAGACGCGGAAGGCCGCGGCCTTTGAATGTCACAAGACCCAGCACAAGGACCGCGACTTCTTCTACGAGCTGCTCAAGCGGCGCCAGGGCAAGGAGTACTTCCACCTGGCGATCGACCGCGGCAGCCCGGCGCCGGACGCCGGCGATCTCTTCGGACCGTAGATAGATGTCAACGCTGGCGACCTTGCCCCTCGTCCTCTGCGTCATCATGATCGAGCTCGCGATCGGCGGTGCGTTCCTGATGTGGTATCTCGATCGCACCGCGAGCGCGCCGACGGGATTCCTCAAGCTGACCGCCTTCGTCAACGCCGGTGCGATCGCGTTCGCTGGCATTCTCATCCCGACGATCCCGCGTGACCCGAAGGTCGGCCTGGATGTCACGGCGTTGGCGGCATTCACGCAGGTGCTCGTCATCGTCATCGTGCTTGTCTTCGCGCAGCTCGTCGTGTCATTCACGCCGTGGCGCGCTCTCCGCGAAGCGGTCGGGATCATCACGATCCTCGCGGGTATGTTCGACCTCGTGCTCGCGGCGGTCGCGCGGCCGACCACGCCTTCGGGGTCCCCGTTCGACGTGTTCGCCCTGCTGGCCCTGCCGCTCGGCGCGCTCGCGCTCGGCGGCGCCGACGCCGCGATGCTGCTCGGCCACTGGTATCTCGTCACGCCGAAGCTGTCGACCGGGCCACTGCAGCGGGCTGCGCTCGTCCTGGCCGTCGCGGTCGGACTGCAGCTCGGCCTTGTACTCGTGTCCATTGCGCGCGGCGAGCTCTCGCTCAACATGGAGACCGCATTCGTGATCGCGGCCGGCCTGCGCATCGGGGTCGGTCTGCTCATGACGCTCGCGGTCGCGCTCGCGGCGTGGTGGACCGCGCGCATGAACACCCAGGCATCGACCGGACTGCTGTACGTCGGCCTCGCATGCGCGATCGCCGGTGAGGTCAGCGCGCGGGTGTTGTTCTTCCTGACCGGAGCGGCGGTCTAGGAGACTCGTCGTCCCTTTTGGTGACGGCGCGGCTCGTGATCCGGTTCGTCCAGAACTTCCCATTCACGGCTGGCGTAGAGGGTCGCCGCGATGACGCCATTCACAAGGAGCACGATCAAGCCGGCCAGCGCCGATACGAGCGCGCCGGGCGACGCGGCCGCGGCGGTCTGATCCGCGACGCGGAAGGCGGCTGACACCGCGTACAGCAGGAAGGCGACGAACGCCGCCAGCAGATCGAGACGCGCGAGCGGTCGGTCGTCCTCGGCAGCGTCGGTCGACTCGACGAACGCGGCGATCGCGGCGAGCAGCGCGACGATCGCCGTCGCAACTGCCATCCAGTACGCCGCGATAACGATCCCGTTGGTGTCGCGAGCGCCCCAGCCGAACCAGGCCATCAGATCCAGTAACGTGACGGCGATGCCGAGACCCGCCGCCAGCGGACCGAGCTGCGGCCGCGGCGCAAATCCGAATCGGCGACCTTGGATGAGCTCTTTCATTCAGGCCGATGGTAATGGGGATGCGCATTGGGCGGACGACCGTCCGTCGGTGCCGGGCGTCAGCAACCGGGCTCGCCCGGTCGCCCGCAGCAGTCGTGCGGTGGCGTCGCGATCCGGCGACCCATGTTGCGGGCGACTGCGACGAGGCGGCGATGGAAGGGCAGCTCGCTCGACCAGAAGACGCGCCACGCGGTCACCGGGTCTCCATGATCCTCGGCCATCGCGTTCAATAGTGACGTGAGCGACGACCTCTTGCCGGAGCACATCGAGGCGGGCCTGCCCGGGACCGCGGACCTGATGGTCCTGGTGGGCAATTCGTGGTGGCGCTGCGCCTATGCGGCGCGCGGTGGCAACTGGCCGCTCGCCGCGTTCTACGCGCGCCGGGTGCGTTCCCTGCAGCGGCGCCTCGGCGTGATCCGGCCGAAACACGCGGAGCGTCTGGCCACATATGAAAAGGACATGCTCGGTCCGTTGTTCGCCGCGATCAAGACGCAGGATCGTCCCGCGTTCGAGGGCGCCTTCAGCGCCGCGACCGACGACGCGAACAAGCAGCACGTCGAGACGGGGTATGGCTACATCCGCTGGAAGCTGCCGGATGAGGCACCCCAGGATCTCGATCTCGGACCCGCGAAGAGCTAGTCGGCTAGTCCAGGAGCAGCGCGGTCGCATCGGTCCAGCCGTACGCCACTTCATGCAGCACGAATCCGTCGAAGGGCGCTCTCTTCTCGGCGATGACGACGCCGCCGCGCCCTTCGTAGAACGCCCGCGAGCGCGGGTTGTCGAAGAGCGTCCAGATCACGATCGGCACGAGGCCGCGCTCCGCGAGCGCGCCGGCTGCCGCCTTGAGCAGCGCCCGCCCGATCCCCTGTCCGTGACGCTGGGGGTGGATGTAGAGCGCGTAGACCTCCCCCCTGTAGCCGGGCGGTCCCCCGCTTCGGGCGCGGCCGGCGGAGACGAAGCCGACGATCCGGCCGCCGATCTCGGCCACTCGGACGGCACGGGTCGGATCCATCGACTCGAACCCCCGCCGCCAGCCATCCTCCCACCGGGTCGGCGCGAGCTGATCGAGGAGCGCGTCGGGCACGAGCCCGCGATACGACGTGCGCCAGGTCTCCGCATGCAGACGCGACGCTTCGGCCGCGTCCTCGACGACGCCGCTTCGGATCAGGACATCTGGTCCATCAGGCCCACCGGTCCCATCAGGGGTGGGCATCGAACCAGTCGGCGATGCGTCGGGCGTGATCGATCCGGTTCCGGGGCTTGCCCCCGCGGGTGAGCTCGTGGGTGTCCTCCTGGTAGCGGACGAAGACGGCTTCCTTGCCGAGCACCTTCAGCGCGACGAAGAGCTGCTCCGCCTGCTCGATGGGGCACCGGTAGTCCTTCTCGGCGTGAAGAATGAGCAGCGGCGTGTCCACCCTCGTGATGTAGGTCAGGGGCGAGCGGTCCACGAGCTTGTGCGCGTCGCGCCACGGAGTGGCCTCCCCCATCTCGTATTCCCAGAAGTGCCAGCCGATGTCGCTCGTGCCGAACGCGCTCACGTTGTTGCTGATGCTCCGTTGGGTGACCGCCGCCTTGAACCGGTCGGTGTGGCCGACGATCCAGTTGGTCATGAATCCGCCGTAGCTGCCGCCGGTCACGTAGAGGCGGTCGGCATCGACCCAGCCGAGACCAAGGGCGTGATCGACGCCGGCCATCAGGTCCACGTAGTCCTTCCCGCCCCAGTCACCCACGCATGCCCGAACGAACGTATCGCCGTAGGCGTGGCTACCGCGGGGGTTGGTGTAGAGCACGGCATAGCCGCGGCCCGCGAGCACCTGGAACTCGTGGAAGAAGGAGTGGCCGTAGGCACCATGCGGTCCGCCGTGGATCTCGAGGACCAGCGGCCACTGCCGTTGGGCGTCGAAGCCGCGCGGCTTGAGGATCCAGCCTTCGATGGTCCAGCCGTCGGCACCGCTGAATTCGATGCGCTCGGGTGCCGCGATGTACCGCGCCTCGAGCAGCTCGCCGTTCAGCCGGGTGATCGTGCTCACCGGTCCCCCGGGCGATCCGGTCACGACCTCACCAGGCGAGGTCGCGGTGGCGAGGACCCCGGCGAAGCTGCGAACGGCACGATCGAGCGACGCGGAGACCAGCTGGTGCGCGCCACTCGTCTCCGCGCGGACGTCACCGCCAGCGGCCCGGACCGAATAGAGGTTCGCGGTGCCCTGGTCGGAGCCGATGAACAGGATCCGCGACGCGTCCGGCAGCCAGGTCGGTGCGAGCGCGGCCGGCTCGCCGCGGACGTCGCTCATCACCCGCGATCCGGTCGTTCGGTCCCACGAGCCCAGGACGTCGAGGCCGGAGCCGCCCGCGCGTGCGAAGCACCACACCCGCGTATTGCGCGCCCCCGCGCCGATCGCCTCGGCGGTGCCAAGGCACGCGATGGTCTGTCCGTCCGGCGACCACGACGCATTGGTGTACTGCCCGCGCCCGGTGGTGACGCACGTGGGCTCGCCGCCGGCGAGCGGCGCGATCCAAATGTCGCTCACGGTGTTGCGGTCTCGGTCGAGGCTCCGGTTCGACGTGAATGCGACGGTCGAGCCATCGGAAGAGACCGCTGGCTGGGTGTCGTCCCAATCACCATCGGTGAGCCGCCGCGGCGATCCCGGAGATCCCGGAGATCCCTGGAGCGGCACGAGCCAAAGATGCTTTCGGCGGAGATCGAGCAGGCCACCGTCGTCGGTCTTGTATCGGATGCGGTCGTACACCCGTGGGGCCCCTTCGATCCGATCGGTCGTAGCGTCCTTGACCGACACGATCACTGCGGAGCCGTCCGGCAGCCAGGCCAGATCCGCGCAGTCGTCCGCGAATGTCGTGAGCTGTCGCGGTGCGTCGCCGGGC
>JANXXG010000246.1 GCA_025350745.1 Chloroflexota bacterium
GGCACGATCACGCCGGCGAGGCCCTTATCCATGTGCAAGAGCAGCTCCTGCAGGTTCAGCAGGTACCACGGGGCCTTCGACGGATTGGGCGTGCAGTCGGGCGTGCTGTGGTCCTGGAGCGGGGCATTGAATGCCGCCGAGATCGCGAACAGCCCGATGAACCAGAGCATCGCCACGATGAACTCGATGACCAAGAGGTGCGGCCAGACCATCGCGGTGTCCTCGACCCGCTTGTCCACCCGGACCACGGAGTCCTGCCGGACGAACGCGAGGAGCCGGAGACGCTTCTCCTGACCTGAGAACGGCTGGGGCCCGCGTGGCGCCGTCATTACAAGGGTCCGGAAATGCCGCCGTCTTTGCGGATGCGCCAGAAGTGAATGGCGATCAGGAAACCGGTGGCCAGCGGCAATGCGACGACGTGCAGCACGTAGAACCGCAGCAGCGCGTTCGCGCCCAGCTGGTAGCCGCCGAAGAGCACAAAGGCAAGCTCGTTGCCGACGAGCGGCGCGGCCTGCGCGATGTTGTACCCGACCGTCACCGCCCAGAACGCGAGCTGGTCCCACGGGAGCAGGTAGCCGGTGTAGCTCAGCAGGAGCGTGAGCACGAAGAGGAGCGTGCCGACGACCCAGTTGAACTCGCGCGGTGGCTTGTACGAGCCGGTGTAGAAGACCCGGATCATGTGCAGGAACACCGTGATGACCATGCCGTGGGCCGACCAGCGGTGCATGTTGCGGAGGATCTGGCCGAACACGACGACGGTCTCGAGGTCCTTGATATCGGTGTAGGCCTCGCCGGTCGACGGGTGGTAATAGAACATCAGCAGCGTCCCGGTGAGCGTGAGCACGAGGAACAGGAAGAACGTCAGCCCGCCCATGCACCACGTGTACGGGATCGCGAGCGCGTGGCGGCGCACCTTCACCGGATGGAGGTGCAGGAAGACGTTCGTGAACACGGCGAGCGACTGGTTCTTGCGCGAGTCCGGGTAGCCGTGACGGAACAGCGACTTCCAGATCGGTCCGGTCTTGAACCGGCGCCAGACAGCTGCCGGCAGCTCCAGCATCAGTTGACCTTCACGGTGTCGCGCGTCTCCACATCAGAGCCCTTTCCGTTGGTGTGGGGATGGCCGTTGCCGTTATGGCCGTTCAGCTGCTTGTACCCCGCGGCAACGACGGGATCGTACATGGGAAGCGGCCGGATCGATTTGCGGCCACCCACGGTCAGGTCGAGGTGGATCTCGTCGTCGATGGATTCCTTGGGCAGGGCCCGCCCGACGCTCGGGGTGACGCTGCCGTAACGGTTCATCGTGATCGCGTCCGTCGGGCAGCGGATGATGCAGAGGGCGCAGCGGATACAGGCGGTCTCATCGAGGAAGAAGGCGACGCCATGCTCCCACTGCTTCGCCTCCCCGACGCCCGGGATCGACCCGTCGTCGACGATGTCGGCCATGTCGACCATGTGGATGACGTCCATCGGGCACACATCGACGCAGCCCCCGCAGATGATGCAGAGCTCGCCGATGATCTCGATGTTGAAGTTGCACTTGAGGCAGCGGTCCGACTCCGCGACCGCCTGCGCGGTCTCGTAGCCGCGGTTCACCTCGAGGAACAGACCGCGGCGCTCGCTCTTCGCGAGCTTCGGCATCTCCTGCCTCGGGATGCGGTCGTAGTCGACCGACATGTTGTGGTAGATCCGCGCGAGCGGGCCCTCGCCGGCGATCTGGCCAAGGAGGTCTGGCACGCTCGAGCGGCGGAGCGTGACGACCTCGTGGTACTCGGGCACGTTCACCGACGCCGCGATCGGGTCGAGATACCGCGCGATCTGCTGCGCCGCCGAGCGACCCTCCGCGACCGCCTCGATGATCGTTGTCGGCCCGGTCCGGTAGTCGCCGGCAATGAAGATGGACTCGATCGCCGTCTGGAAGGTCTCGGGGTCGACCTTCACGTCACGCCAGCGCTTGACCCGGAATGCCTCGAAATCGTTCATGAAGGAGCGGTCCGGAGCCTGGCCGAGCGCCAGCAGGACGGTGTCGCACGGGATCAGGAACTCGGACCCGGGGATCGGCTCGGGTGCCCGGCGGCCGCTTTGGTCGGGCGCGCCAAGACGGTTCCGAATGAATGACACGCCGGTGACGTGGCCGTTCTCGGCCTTCACCTCCACCGGCGAGGCGAGGTACACGAACTCCATGCCCTCGCGCGCGGTCTCGCCGAGCTCTTCTTCGTCCACGACCATCTCGTCGCGGCTGCGGCGGTAGACGATGTAGATGTCCTCAGCGCCAAGACGCCATGAGGTCGACGCGCAGTCCATCGCGGTGTAGCCACCACCCAGGACCACGACGCGCTTCCCCACTTCGACCGGCCGGCCGCGGTACGCGCGCTCGAGGAACACGATGCCCGCCATCACGCCCTGACTGTCCTCGCCGGGGATGCCGATGTACGTCGGCTCGAAGCAGCCGGCGGTGACCAGGACCGCGTCGTAGCGCTCGTGGAGCTCGCGCAGCTTCACATCCCTGCCGACGTAGGTCGAGAGCTTGAGCTCGACGTTCTCGTTCACGACGCCGGAGATGTCGCGGTCGATCACCTCGCGCGGCAGGCGGAACGGCGGCACACCCGCGAGCGCGGTGCCTCCGGCCGAGTCGAGGGCGTCGTAGACGGTCACGCCGAAGCCGAGCTTCGCGAGATCGCTCGCGGCGCCGAGGCCGGCGCAGCCCGCACCGACGATCGCGACCTTCTTGGCCGGAGGTCCGTAGACCGGGGGCGCCGGCTGGCGGTACTGCTTGCCGTCGACGGTCACGTTCTCGTGGGTCCAGTCGGACAGGAACTTCTTGACGTACCGGATGGAGAGGGGCTTATCGACCTCTTTGCGGCGGCAGGCCGACTCGCAGGGAGCCGCGCAGACCGAGCCGCAGATCGAGGCCATCGGGTTCGGGTCGAGGGCCAGCTCCCAGGCCTTCTCGAACTCCCCGGCCGCCGCGAGGTTCAGGTAGCCCCGGCAGTTCGTCTTCACCGGGCAGGCTTCCTGGCAGGGGATGTTGTCCTGATACCAGGAGGGCCCGACCTCGATCACCTGGTAGAGCTCTCTCACGCCATAGTCAATGCTACGGATGCGTAGTGGAGTGTCAAAAGGCCGGCCGATCACGGAGCGCAAGACGCGCTTCGATGGGTCCGTGCAGGAGTTCGCCTGCCAGATCCTCGACCTCGGACCGGGGCACGCGGTCCTTCGCTACGACTTCGACCGCGACTGGACGGTCAACGGCATTCTCCTGCCGCGGGGCGGGATGACGGCCGGACATTATTGGATCGACCGGCCGTACAACGTCTACCACTGGCTGGACCCTGACGGTGGCACGCTCGGCTTCTACTTCAACGTCGGCCACACCGACACGATCGAGCCGGACCTCTTGGCCTGGCGTGACCTCATCGTCGACGTGATCGTGCGGCCGGACGGTGGCATGGACGTGTTGGACGAGGAGGAGCTGCCGCCCGATCTCGCCCCGGAGCACCGCAGCACGATCGCGCGGGCCCTCGAGCAGATCATGACCAACCCCAAACGTCTGGCCAGGGAGATCGAACAGGAGACCCGCCGGCTGATCTAGCGTTCGCTCGTGAGCGCGCTCCTTGCCGGCGTCATCACCGGCCTCGCCGTGGCAATGCCACCGGGAGCGGTCACCGGTCTCATCGTCCGGACCGGTCTGCAGCGTGGATTCCGGACGGCCCTCGCCGCGGGCTGGGGCACCGCGACCGTCGACGGCATCTACTGCTCGATCGCGGTGCTCGCTGGGGCCGCGCTCATCCCGCTGCTCGGCACCGTCGAGACGCCGTTACGGGCCGTGACCGGGTTCGTGCTCGTCGGCCTCGGTGTGTACGGCATCGTCCGCTCGCGCGCTGAGACGCCCACTGACGCGCCCGTCGGCACGCGTGCCCTCATCGCGACGTACATCCGATTCATCGGGATCACGATGGTGAACCCGGCGACGCTCGCGTACTTCGCCGCCGTCGCGTTCGGCTTTGCCGGAGCGGTGCTCGCCGACGCGACCAGCTTCATCATCGGGGTGTTCATCGCGTCGCTCGGCTGGCACGCGGTGCTGGCGCTGATGAGCGGATCGCTGCACGGGCGACTCAGCCGGCGCGCGCGGGAGATCCTCACCGTCGTCGCGAACGGTGTGGTCGTGGCCCTGGGCCTCCGGATCCTCGTCGGGCTATTTCTCTAGCTCGGGCTGCTCGTCCGGCGGTCGGTCCGGCTTGTCCCAGCCCGCCGTCGTCCGGCCGACGCGCTCGGAGGTCGCGACAAGCTCGCGAAGCTGCTGCGTCGCGTTGCCCGTGTAGCCAGCGCCCTCGAGGTCGGCGAGCGCAATGCGCGCCGCCGTTTCCACGTCAGCCATCGGGCCGCGGAGCTGCGTCGTCCAGAGCAGCAGTAGCTCGTCGCGGACGGCGAGCGCGAATTCCGCTTCTCGATGCGCGGTGGCTGACGCGGCGGATGCGGCTTGAGCCTGATCGAGTGCCGAACGCACCTGAGACGCGAGCATCGCGACCAGCACGCTCTCGACCACCAGACCGCCGACGCCGATGACCTCGGGCAACGACGCGGCGAAGCCCTGCGGCGGGACGAACAGGTAGACGCTCGCGAGACCGACGAGGGCCGTCGCGAAAAGGCCCGGACCGCGGCCGCCATACCATGCCGCGAGCGCGACGGCGCCGGGCAGCAGCGCGAACGGATGCATCGCGCCGAGACCGGGCAGCACCGCCTTGAGAACGATCGCCATGAGCACGATGCCGACGGCTCCGGCGTATCGCGACGCGGCGCCGGTGGACCAGCGGCCGCTCACGCCCGCGATGCTACGTGGCGGGACCAGCGCCTGCCGGTGCCGGACGAGCGATGACTGGGTCGCTCGGTACTCCTATCCATGCCGTCCGAACGCGACGGGATCGCGTCGGTCACGGGATCGCCCGCAGCCATCGCTCCGCGTCGCGCGGGCTGCGGAAGCGGTGCACCGTCAGGTGCCGGCCCTCCGGTCCTGCGAGCAGACGTGGCCAGGTGCGCCGGCGTTTCCAGTACGAGCGGAACACCCAGACGTACAGCGACTCTCGCGACAGGTACGCATCTGCGAAGCGCTCCCGGTTGCCGCCGAAGAGCGCCTCGCCGCTCCGGATCCGGCGATTCGTCCGCGTGAACAGCCGCCCCAGGACCACGCGCAACGGATAGTCCAGCCAGACCAAGGTCTCGGCCCGGCCCCAGGTGAGATCGCGCGCCACGGAGTAGTTGCCGTCGACCACCCACGCGTCGGGGGCGATCGCGCTCGCGACCCGTTCGCGGAACGTATCCGTCGGGACCTCCGTCCAATTCGGACCCCAATGCAGCGCATCGAGCTCGATGACCGGAACGCCCATCCGCTCAGCGAGGGCCCGAGAGAAGGTCGTCTTTCCTGACGACGTGCTGCCCCCGACCACGACGCGCCGCATGGGCGGAAACGATAGGCTCGATCACCCGTGAAGCTGCATGAATTCCAGGCCAAACAGGTCCTCGCCCGCGCGGGCGTCGCCATCCCCGAGGGACGTACAGCGACGACGCCGGAAGAGGTGGAGGCGGCGGCGATCGCGCTCGGGCTGCCGGTCGTCGTGAAGGCCCAGGTCCATGTCGGCGGTCGCGGGAAGGCCGGCGGGGTGAAGCTCGCGAAGACCGCGGCCGAGGCGAAGGCTCACGCGATGGCGATCCTCGGCATGGACATCAAGGGCCTCACCGTCCGCACGATCTACGTGGAGCGCGCCGCGAAGATCGCGAAGGAGCTGTACCTCGGCATCACCATCGATCGCGACCGCCGGCGCGCCGTCGTGATGCTCTCAACTGTCGGTGGCATGGACATCGAGGAGGTCGCGGCCACGCAGCCGGGCAAGATCGCTCGCAGCTGGCCCGACCCGACGCTCGGTCTCCGGGCATATGCCGCACGCGCACTCTGCTTCGAGGCGGGCGTGCCGGAGGCGCAGCGCGACGCCGTGGCGGGGATCGCGCGTCAGCTGTACGACGTGTTCCGCGCGACGGACGCGATGACCATCGAGATCAACCCCCTGTTCATCCAGGAGGACGGCACCGTCGTCGCCGGCGACGCGAAGCTCGAGGTGGACGACAACGCGATGTACCGGCAGCCGGAGCTCGCCACGTACAAGGAGATCGCGCCGGACGAGGAGCAGGAGGAGCGGGCGAAGGCCCTCGGCTTCAGCTACGTCCAGCTCGATGGGACCGTCGGCATCATCGGCAACGGCGCGGGCCTCGTCATGAGCACGCTCGACGCGGTGAAGAACGCCGGTGGCAGCGCCGCGAACTTCCTCGACGTCGGCGGCGGCGCGAAGGAGTCCGTCGTCAAAGCAGCGCTCGAGATCGTGCTCGCCAACCCTCGAGTCAAGGCGATCTTCATCAACATCTTCGGCGGCATCACCCGCGGCGACGAGGTCGCGAAGGGCATCCTCGCGGTGCTCCGCGACACGAAGCCGAAGGTGCCGCTCGTCATCCGCCTCTCGGGTACGGAGGCGGAGGCCGGCCGCGCGCTGCTCGAAGGTGCGCCGCTCGTGTCGCGCACGACGATGGATGAAGCCGCGGCCGAAGCCGTTCGGTTGGCCACATGAGCGTGCTCGTCGGCGCCCACACGCGCTTATTGATCCAGGGGCTCGGTCGGGAAGGCGCCTTTCACACCGCGCGGATGATCGAATACGGCACCACCGTCGTCGGCGCGGCGAAGCCCGGGAAGGGCGGCACGGTGCAGGATGGTCTTCCGCTGTTCAACACGGTCGCGCAGGCCGTCGCGGCGACCGGCGCGAACACCTCGATCATCTTCGTGCCCGCAGCCGGAGCTGCCGACGCGATCCTCGAGGCCCTCGACGCAAAGATCGCGGTCGTGGTCGCGATCACCGAGGGCATCGCCGTCCACGAGATGCTCACCGTCACGTCGATGCTGGAGCGTTCTGCGAGCGTCCTCATCGGCCCGAACTGTCCCGGACTCATCAGCCCCGGCACGGCGAAGATCGGGATCATGCCCGCGGAGAACTTCTCCAAGGGCCCGGTCGGCTTCGTCTCGCGGAGCGGGACCCTCACCTATGAGATCGCGGATCTGCTGACAAAGGCAGGCCTCGGCCAGACGACCTGCATCGGTATCGGCGGCGATCCGATCATCGGGCTGCCGACGCCGGATGCGGTCCGCTACCTCAATGAGGATCCGGAGACCGAGGTCATCGTCATCGTCGGTGAGATCGGCGGGAGCGCCGAGGAGCGCGCGGCCGAGTACATGCGCGAATTCGGGAAGAAGCCCGCGGTCGCGTTCATCGCCGGCCGCTCGGCCCCCGCGGGCAAGCGGATGGGCCACGCCGGGGCGATCGTGTCGGGCAATTCCGGGACCGCCGCGTCCAAGGTCGCCGCGTTCGAGGCCGCGGGTATCCCGGTCGCGACGGCTCCGAGCGAGATCCCGGGCCTTGTGAAGAAGGCGCTCGCGGGACGCTGAGGACGAGACCTATCGAGTAGCCGCGCCCCCTCGTGCAGCCGGCACGCGGAACAACATGACCCCGACGATGGCCAGCCCGATCTCAGCGAGCTTCGTGACGATCCCGTAGACCTCGACCGGGTACTCGC
>JANXXG010000293.1 GCA_025350745.1 Chloroflexota bacterium
AGCACCGATGCGACCGCCAGAATCGCGAGCGCTAGAAGGGCCGCTGCTGCGAGCGGCCGGGCGCTACGGACCTTTACGGAGGAAGACGTTCTGGGTCACGTTCCCAGCACGGCCGGCGATGACGATCGGACCCGTCGAGCGGTACCCGCTCTTGATGTACGTGATGCCCCACCGGAGATTGCCTTGGCCGATCCAGAGATCGAGCGAATAGAAACCGGTCGAGTCGGTCTGGGCTTCACCGGGACAGCTCAGGATCGCGACGCTGATGCACACGTCGGGCACGCCGGCGCGGGTTACCGAATCCCAGACGTATCCCGAGACGTGCATGAGCTCACCGGGCGGGAACGTTTGCTTCGGGACCGGAGTCGGTATCGGCGTCGGCGCGGGCGTCGGCTGAGGCGTCGGCGCGGGCGTCCCCCGGCCGTTCCCTGTTCCGGTGCCGGTGCCGGAGCCACCGGCGCCAGGCCCGCCGCCCGCGACGCCGGTGCCCGTGCCCGGCGCCGGGGTGCTTGGCGCGTTCGGCGACGGGGTCTGTTCGACGATCGCGACCGGCGCGGCCGCGCCCGGCTGCGAGCGACCCTTCAATTGCGGCGGCGGGGTCACCACGACGGCCTCGGTCGACGGCGTGGCCCCCTCGGGCGCACCTTCCGGCTCGGCGACGCGGATGTAGAAGAAGAGCGCGGCCATGAGCATCGCTGCGGCGATCACCGCCGCGAACAGCCTGCGCCGATCCGCGCGCCGCGGCTCCTCGACTGGAACAAGCGTGGCCGCGCTGACGATCGCGGGACGGGTCATCCGGATCCGGGCGCTGCGCAAGGCCCGGCCGAATCGGATGCGGGTGTCACGCGCGAACCGCGCCTCGCCGACACCGAGGCTGACGCCGGCCAGCCGAAGCCGCGCGGCGGCCCACGCCGCTTCGCGCAGACGTCCACGACGCCGTGCGAGGCGAAGGGCGCCGAGCCGGAGCGCGAGCTGCTCGTCCATCAATAGAAGACATACACGTCGAACGTGATCGACGTGCCCGTCGCGCCCGGCGCGAGCTCGTGATAGGTCTTCACCGTCGAACCAGCGAATGGACCTGTGGTGAGCCCGACCGTCGCGGCCTTCGCGATCAGATCACCGGTCCCAGCGTCGGCGTGCACGCCGTACGCGAGCACGATCGCCACTTTGCGGGCGGGCGCGACGGCCTCAAGCGACTTCAGGGCCTGCGCGGCGATGCGCGCCTGCTCGGCCGCGATCGCGTCGGGTGTCCCTCGCAGAAGGATGTCGGAATTGACGGCCACGCTGAACTCGATGTTCTTCGGGTCCACGCCCGGTGTGGTCTGCGACGACGCGGCGCTTGCCGACGTGTTCGCGGCGAGGAAGAGCGCGAAGAGCCCAAGGAGGATGTCGGCCCAGAGCCAGCCGACGATCGAGAGGGAGGTGCTGTCACCGGACTTGCGCATCAGCGATCCTTGCGAACAGGGGCTCCGACCGGCTCACGGCCGTTCATCAGCTCCGCGGCGCGCGCGAGATCGGAGGCGGCGGCACGCAGCTCGCGGACGGTCGCCTCGAGATCGAAGAGCCGCTGCTCGCGCTCCATTGCGCGCTCGTAGATGCGACGCTCCTCGGCGACCATCTGGTCGATCAGCTCGACCGAGGCCGGAAGGTCGAGGTCGCTCGTCGACAGGCTGAGCGCGTGCGCGATGAGACCGCGCAGCTCGGACTCCTTGAGCAAGACCTGCGTGCGGAGCGCGACGTCACGGACATCCGACCGGAAGTGGATGAGGAGGCTGAGGATGATGAGCACGCCGATGAGGCTCGCGTCGACGATCGCAAGGGTGCTGAAACGCATCACGGTGGCGACGCCGTCAAAGCCCTCCTGCCAGAGGAGCAGGAACGGGCGGGTCACCAGGTCCGGACGCTTCGCGATGAGCTTCTCGTACGCGTCGGTCGCCGTCGAAAGGCCGAACCAGGTGACGGCGATCGGGGCGAACACCAGGACATTGCGTGCGACGTCGATAAGACCCCAGGCGAGGCCCCGGGTGAAGACCAGGAGCTCTGCGACGGCATGGGGGTCGATCGCGCCGGCGTAGCCCTGGACCTCCTCGCGGTTGTCCTGACGGATCGCGACCGCGAGCCGCGACAGCAGCGTCGCGAGGGCAGCGTCACGGACGGCGACCTCACCGGAGAGGACGGCCAGCTGGTCAGCGGTGCGGTCGCGCTCGGCGGCGCGACCGTCAGGGGCAGCGACAACGCTCATGTCACAAAGCGTAACGCCGCAGCCCCGGCTGACTGCGTTGGCTCAGCGCATCAGAGTCCGATCAAACGGCTACGTAACGCACCTGCATGCCGGACGAACGATGACACCGGCCAAGCAGCCGTATTCGACGGTCGAACCATCGCCATCGCCGCCGTGGGGCTCCTGCTGCTTGCGACTGATGGAATGTGAAGGTACCATATGGTACGTAGACATACCAAGGAGGCCGTGATGCGATTGAGACGTCCGCTCGACGCAGCATTCGCGACCCAGGGCCACGTACGCGTGCTGCGTGCCCTTGACGCATTGCCGCAAGGCTTGGCCGTCAGTGTGCGAGATCTC
This sequence comes from Chloroflexota bacterium, assembly GCA_025350745.1. Taxonomy (GTDB): domain Bacteria; phylum Chloroflexota; class Limnocylindria; order P2-11E; family P2-11E; genus UBA4735. Next base: position 2,582 of record JANXXG010000293.1, read on the forward strand.
GCGCGCCGGTCAGGACTGCGCCACCCGCGCACGTCCGAGATCCTCGCGGACCTCAGGCTTCAGGGCGTGGCAACTGCTCAGCGGGCCGGCCGCGCGGACCTTTATCAGCTGAATAGAGAGCATCTGCTCTACCCGATACTGCAGCGACTGTTCCGTGATGAGATTGCTAGCGAAGAGGCGCTGGTCGAAGTCCTGCGTCAGGGTCTCTCGCCGGCAGCTCGCTACATCAAAGCGGCCTACGTCTTCGGTAGTGTGGCTCGTGGCGAGAGCGATGTTGCCAGCGACATCGACCTCGCGATCGTCGCGCCTCAGCCGGACGCGCCGGTCGTGACGAAGACGCTCGAGGCCCTCGCCGCTGTGGTGAAGCAGCGCTTTGGCAACGATCTCAGCATCCACGTGAGCAGCGAGCCGATGGACACGCGCCGACGCGGCCGCGACCCGAGCAGGAACCTCTGGGAGCGCGTCGCTCGAGAAGGCGTCCCCATCCTGCCGGTGAAACGAGCGAGCCGTGCCTAAGGTCAAGATCATCCAGCGTCCACGGGCCGATGCGCCCGGCTACTTCCGCAAGGCCGAGCAGTTCTGCGTCGCGGCTGCCGCGGCGTTGAAGGCGGATCGCTACGACGCCGCGATGCTCTGCGCAGTCCACGCTGGTATCAGTAGCGCCGACGCTGTCTGCGTCGGTCTCGGTGGGCGCCGATCCGGCGATCCAGACCACATGCGCGCGGCCGATCTCCTCGAGACCGTGGGTGCGAACTCGCCACCGATCAAGGAGAAGGCGCAGCTGCTGCGGTCGCTCATCCAGCTCAAGAACCGCGTCGAATACGAGGACAAGCCTGCGACACGCGTCGACGCCGAAGCCGCGGCAAAGCGCTGCGAACGTCTCGTGAGCTGGGCGAAAGAGGAGCTCATCCGCGCTCGTCTGTTGCCGTCGCCCTGACCAGCAGCTCTCACCAGCACGGCCCCGGTCAGAGCGCCGCTTCGAAGTCGTCCTTCACGCGACGGAAGTACGCGAAGCCGGCAGCGAACAGGACGAGCGCGAACGCCGCGCTGTACGCGAGCGAGCCCCACTCCGGCGGGAGCCCGTCGAGGAGCGCGCGCTGGAAGCCGACGATGATCGCGGTCATCGGGTTGAGGTACATGAGCTGGAGCTCCTGCGGCCGGTTCGCGAGGATCGCGATCGGGAACAGGATCGGCGTGAGGAAATACCAGGCGAGCAGGACGATCCCGAGGATGTGCTCGACGTCTCTGAAGAACACGTTGAGTCCGGCGAGCAGGTACGCGAAGCCGAGGGCCATCACGAGCTCGATCGCGATGAGCAGGGGCACGTAGAGGAGTCCCTCCGGGTGCCGCGGCCCGAAGAGCGCGAGCACCACGAGCAGGATCACGAGGCTGAGGCCAAAGTTCACCAGCGCGGAAAGCACGCTCGCTGCGGGGAGCAGCTGCACCGGCAGCTTGACCTTCTTCACGATCGCGCCGTTCGACACGATCGCGGCGGCGCCGCCAAGGAGCGAGCTCGAGAAGAACGTCCATGGCAAGAGACCGACGAAGAGGAAGATCGGGAACGACTTCTCGCCCGATGCAGTGATCGGCCGGCTCTGTAGCAGCACGCCGAACAGGATCCAGAACACGATGAGCTGCAGCAGTGGATTGAGGAAATTCCAGGCGAAACCAAGGGCCGAGCCCTTGTAGCGGGCCCGGAGCTCTCGCCAGGCGAAGTTCGCAAGAAGCTCTCGCCGCTCGACCATCTCGCGCAGATCGGCGATCACTGAGCCAAGTCTAGGCGGCCGTTACGCGACCTCCCGACCGTCGTTACCGATCCGTCGCGCTGCGATCGGCGGCGACCGACGAAGCGGCGAGTCGTATGCAACTGCTGGGACCGAGCCACTTCGCATGGAGGTCCTGATGCGCAAGCCATTGCTTCTCACCGTCTCGATCCTCGCGGCCGTCGCCCTCGCCGGGTGCGCCGCAACGGAACAGCCGAACGGCGTCGCCGTCCGCGGCTATCAGGCTCCCGGAGGCTGGGCCCAGGTCGCCGAGCAGAAGGTCGCGGTCCAGGCGGACATCGCTCCGGGCCAGAGCGCATACGTGGGCGCGAGCGCCGACGGGTCGCTGATGGGCTTCCTCACCTCGGACGGCGTGATCCACTGGTACAAGACCTCGGCGCGATAAGCGCCGCGCGATCCAGCGGGTAGGGCCAACGCCGACCTCGCTGCTGAGGTCAGCGCGCGCGTGTTCGTCGAACGTATTCGCCGAACAGCGGCTCGGTGAACTCGAACTGGCCCCGGCTGACCTTCCGGACGATCCCCTCGTCGATCAGCTTGTCCACGGAACGCTTGGCCGCCATGGCGCTCCTCCCGCTTCCGTACACGCGCTGAGCCGTTGCGATCCGCACCGCCGTCTCGCGGGTGCCCTTCGGCTCCTCGATCAGCTCCCAAAGCAGCTCGAAGTTGCGCTCGAGACCCCAGTACGTCTTCTCCTGTGCGAGCTCGATCGCCTTCGGCGTCGCACGGGCGAGCGTGCGTAGCGTGAGCAGGTGCTGGCATGCCTCCATCAGGTCGCGCGGATGTCCTCCCGTGAACGAGATCAGGCGCTGTGCCACGTCGGTCGCGAGGGGCAGCCCCAGCTCCCGAAACCGCTGCTCGATATACGTGACCCATTCGCTGACCAGCGGAGGCGGTAGCCCGATGGTGGTGCCAAGTCGGAACGCCATGCGCCGGCGATCCTTGAAGAGGGTGGCCAACACGCCGACCTCCGAGCCCATGTACACGTATGCGGTGCTCTTGTTGGCATGTTGCAGCTCGGCGCGGATCTGGTCATAGATCTTGTCCGAGCTCTTGCGAAGCGTTGGGAACTCGTCGTAGACGACGACGGCACGGACCTTCTTCTCGTCTGCAAGTCGATCCGCCAGGCCGAGCGCAGTCGTCAGCTTGTGGCTGACGGAGACGGGTCGGTCGGGCGCATGGAAGGCAAGGGCGAGCTCGGAATCCGCGTGATAGAGGATCGGGCGCGGAACGTTCCGCAGAAGGTCGCCGAGCTTGGCGAATGCGTCACGTCGTCCGGCTGCTTCCGCATAGGTCTCGGCGGCCACGAGCTCCGCGAAATCTTCGACGCTTGTCGCTCTCGAGCAGTCGATCCGGACGCCCCATCCGCCCGCGGTACGGACTCGTCGCAGCAGGTCCGCGATGACGCTGGTCTTTCCGGTCTGACGGGGCGCGCTCAAGACGATGGGATTGCCCTGCACGTAGACGCGCTCGTAGAGGTCACGGAGGGTGTGCTCACGACCCACCAGATCCTCGCTGGCTACCTCACCGCCTGTCGGAAAGTCGCGTCGCTGCGGCATCTCTGCTCCCTCATCGTTTATCACATTGTGAGTTATATCTTATAACACCACGAGATATAGCGCGACGGCCGCTCGGGGGCGGGCTCGAGCGCGACGGTCATTGGTTCTACACGACCATCGGCAGCTGCTTGCGATCGATGATCCGCGCAACGTGCAAGCCGAGATAGGACGCCGTCCCGCGCATCTCTCCGCCCTCGGGCTGACC
>JANXXG010000294.1 GCA_025350745.1 Chloroflexota bacterium
CTTCTTGCGGCGCTGACCCGTCGTCGAGCGCATGTCGTTCTGAAGGGTCAGGGCAAGCTTCTCGAGGTCGAGCTGGCGGATGATCTCGAGGACCGCCTCCGCGCCCATCTGCGCGCGGAAGTACCGGTACTTGTCGGCGTACTGCCGGTACTCGGTCTCGGTCATGTTCTGCATCCACTTGATCGCGTCGACCTCGTCGCGCTTCTGCTTCGCCTCGTCGCGCACCTGCTGCACGTCCGGGGCGATCTCCTGCTTCACGACGCCAAGGTCCTGGTCCGCGTGGGCGCGGATGTCGGCGATCTTCTTGTCAGCCTCGGTGCGCGAGCCGGCCTCGCCGGAGCGGCCTGACTTCACCTGCCGGTCGGTCTCCTTCTGGAGGGCCCGCTGGAGCTGCGTGAGCATCGATTTGGTGACGTTGCCGCCCTTCTCGACGAGCGTGAGATCGGTCGGCTTGAAGACGATGTCCTTCGGGGCGGTCTTGAGGAGGGACTCCTCGAGCTGCTCCTTCACCTTCGCCGCAGCCTGGGTCAGGGTCTCGAGCTCCGTAGCGAGCTCCTCTTCCTGCTGGCGGACCTTCTGCTCGGTTGAGGTGCGCAGCCGCATGATCTCGGCATTCGCGCGGGCCTCGATGCCCCCGGTGCGGTCCGAGATCGTCTGCTCGAGGCGGCGGATCTTGCCCTCGGCCTCTTCGTTGATCGTCTGGAGGACGCGCTCCTTCTGGTGCTCGTCGATGTGCGTGACGACGTAGAGCGCGAAGTAGAGGATCCGCTCGAGGTTGCGCGGGGACATGTCGAGCAGGATGCCCAGGCGCGACGGCGTGCCCTTGAAGAACCAGATGTGCGACACCGGCGACGCGAGCTGGATGTGGCCCATACGCTCCCGGCGGACCTTCGCCCGGGTGACCTCGACGCCGCACTTGTCGCAGATGATGCCCTTGTACCGGATGCGCTTGTACTTGCCGCAGTAGCACTCCCAGTCGCGGGTCGGACCGAAGATCCGTTCGTCGAACAGGCCGTCCTTCTCCGGACGGAGCGTGCGGTAGTTGATGGTCTCCGGCTTGGTGACTTCCCCGCTCGACCATCCCCGGATCTGGTCCGGCGATGCGAGCGAGATGCGGATGGCGTTGAACTCGTTGACTTCGAGCATTAGTTACCCGCCTCCAGGCCGGAGATATTGATCCCGAGGTCCGGCGTCGAAAGGGCGTTCGCCTCTTCGATGAACCGGATCTCCTCTTCGTTCTCGTTGAGCACCTCGACCGAAAGGCCGAGCGACTGGAGCTCCTTGATGAGCACCTTGAAGCTTTCCGGCACTCCGGGCGGCTGGATGTCCTCGCCCTTCACGATGGCCTCGTAGGTCTGCACGCGGCCCATCACGTCGTCGGACTTCACCGTGAGCAGCTCCTGGAGGATGAACGCGGCCCCATAGGCCTCGAGCGCCCACACTTCCATTTCGCCGAACCGCTGACCGCCGAACTGCGCCTTGCCACCGAGCGGCTGCTGGGTGATGAGGCTGTACGGGCCCGTCGAGCGCGCGTGGATCTTGTCCTCGACGAGGTGGTGCAGCTTGAGCATGTAGATGTAGCCGACGGTGACGTCCTCTTCGAACGCCCGGCCGCTGCGGCCGTCACGAAGCTGGATCTTGCCGCTCTCGGGCAGACCCGCCGCGCGGAGCGTCGCCTTGATCGCATCTTCCTTCGCGCCGTCGAAGACCGGCGTCGCGACCTTGATCCCAAGGGCCTGCGCGGCCCACCCGAGATGCGTCTCGAGGATCTGTCCGATGTTCATCCGGCTCGGAACGCCGAGCGGGTTGAGAACGATGTCGACGGGCGTACCGTCCGGCAGGAACGGCATGTCCTCGACCGGAAGGATCTTCGCGATGACGCCCTTGTTGCCGTGGCGCCCGGCCATCTTGTCGCCGACCGAGATCTTCCGCTTCTGCGCGATCGCGATGCGGATGAGCTTGTTCACGCCGGGCAGGAGCTCGTCGTTGTTCTCACGGGAGAACACCGCCACGTCGACCACCTTGCCGTGCTCGCCGGAGGGCAGGCGGAGCGAGGTGTCCTTCACCTCGCGGGCCTTCTCGCCGAAGATCGCGCGGAGCAGGCGCTCCTCGGCCGTCAGCTCGGTCTCGCCCTTCGGCGTGATCTTGCCGACGAGGATGTCCTGCGGTCCGACCTCGGCACCGATGTACACGATGCCGTTCTCGTCGAGGTCGGCGAGGGCTTCCTCACCGACGTTCGGAATGTCACGGGTGATCTCTTCCGGGCCGAGCTTGGTGTCGCGGGCCTCGGATTCGTACTTCTCGACGTGGATCGACGTGAACTTGTCCTCCTGGACGATCCGCTCCGAAAGGATGATCGCGTCCTCGTAGTTGCCACCCTCCCAGGGCATGAAGGCAACGAGGATGTTCTGGCCGAGCGCGAGCTCGCCATGGTCGGTGGAATACGAATCGGCGATGACCTGCCCTTCGTCGACACGATCGCCAACGGACACGATGGGGCGCTGGTTGTAGCAGGTGCCCTGGTTCGTGCGGACGAACTTCTGCAGCTTGTAGCGGTAGGCGTCGCCGGCGTCCTCTTCGACCCAGATCTCGTTCGCCGAGACGGACCGAACGGTGCCGCCGGCGCGGGTCACGATGACCTGGCCGGAGTCCTTGGCGGCGCGGTACTCGATCCCGGTGCCGATGATCGGCGACTCGGGCCGGATGACCGGCACGGCCTGACGCTGCATGTTCGAGCCCATGAGGGCGCGGTTCGCGTCATCGTGCTCGAGGAACGGAATGAGCGCGGCCGAGACCGAGACGATCTGCTTCGGTGACACGTCCATGAACTCCGCGAGATCCGGCGTGGACTCGTGGTACTGGGCGCCCCGGTGGACCTGGACGCGCTCGTCGATGAAGTAGCCCTTCGGGTCGAGGTGCGCGTTGGCCTGCACGACCGTGGCGAGCTCTTGCTCGTCGGCGGTGAGGTAGACGATCTCGTCGGAGACGCGCGGCTTCCCGGTCGCGTCCTTCACCAGCCGGCGGTACGGCGACTCGATGAACCCGTAGGGGTTCACCCGGCCGTAGGTCGCGAGCGAGCCGATGAGGCCGATGTTCGGGCCTTCCGGCGTCTCGATCGGGCAGATGCGTCCGTAATGGCTGAAGTGCACGTCCCGGACGTCGAATCCGGCGCGCTCGCGCGAGAGGCCGCCTGGCCCGAGGGCCGAGAGGCGGCGCTTGTGGGTGAGCTCGTCGAGCGGGTTGGTCTGCTGCATGAACTGCGACAGCTGGCTGCCGCCGAAGAACTCTTTGATGGAGGCCACGACCGGCCGGATGTTGATCAGCGCGTTCGGCGTCGCCTTGTCCAGCTCCTGGATCGTCATCCGCTCGCGCACGACGCGCTCCATCCGGAGCAGGCCGATCCGGAAGGCGTTCTGGATCAGCTCGCCGTTGGCGCGGATCCGGCGGTTGCCGAGGTGGTCGATGTCGTCGGCCATCCCGTGCCCGTTGTTGAGGACGATCAGCTGGCCGACGATGGCCGCGATGTCCTCCTTGGTGATCGTTCGGCCAAGCTGCGGGTTCTCCCC
>JANXXG010000301.1 GCA_025350745.1 Chloroflexota bacterium
GTCGCGCTGCTCGTCCTCGGGACGGTCGCGGTCGCCCGGAACATGTCCGGCGGGCCACGCCAGGCGGACGATCCGCTCGACATCGGAGCGCGCCGCTTCGCTCGCGGCGAGATCACGAAGGATGAATACGAGACGTTGCGCGCGACACTGAGGTCCTAGCGGTCACCCCGATGACGACCGTGGCGGCCATCGACTCCATGCCGGATCGCAGGTCCCAGACGCTGTATCCGACCATGTACGAGCGGACCACGGGGTCTGGTGTGATCTTCAGGAAGCAGATTCGCGTCTCGCCGCGGCGCCTGGAGTCTGCGTACGCCTTGAGGATCCGCCGGCCCATCCAGAATCCCTGAACACCGCGTTGCCCGTCGCGTCGTTCTCGTCCAGGATCTCCGCGCGACCCGACAGCTGGATCGTCGCCGGCGGGAGGAATCCGAGGAGCCGTCGGCGCACCGGCACGACGCGCGCGACGCGTGCATCGCGGGCGATGTTCCGGGTCTTCTGCAGCTGCCCGCGGGTCATGACGTAGATCGCGAGGTCACTGCCCGGCGCTGACACCCCGTAGCTCACGCCCGCAGATCGTGGCTGACCCTCTTCGTCGACGCTCGACAGCACCCCGAAGTCATGCGTGCGCAGCTCTCGCAGGATCAGCTCCGGCGTCACGCGCACGCCGGGCAGATGCGTCATCGCGTCCTCGCGCTCCTCCTGATGAGGTCGTCGTTCGTCGGAGGGACCAGTAGCTAAATCTCGTTGTGGACGGATTCGACACCGGCCACACCGGCGATCGTGGCTTCGGCCGCCTCGCGCTGATACCCGTGTTCCACGCTGCCCCGCAGCGTCACGACACCGCGGCGGACGATCGTGTCGATCTGCTCGGCGGGCACCGCGGTGTTCCACCCCAAAGCGTGGCGGAGCGTGCGGGCGATCGTGGTGTCATCGCGCTCGTGGACGTCGCATTCCACCGTGAGCCTGTTGGCGACGTCGCAAACGCTCGCGGCGCTCAACGCGACGTCGGCGGCCGCCTCGGCGACCTCGAGGCAGGACACGACTCCCGTAAGGGTGACGATCCCGTCCGAGACCTCGACCCCGATCTCGGCCGGGGTAAGCCGACCGTCGTGGTTGAGCGCTGAGAGCACATCGCTCTGGATCGCGTGATCGGACTTGGATGGCTGGGGCGTCTTCACGGGCTCAGCGCCGAACCGGATACGGCCGCATGCGGACATGCGGCGCATCGGTCCGGTCGTCGCGCACCAGCTGGGCGGATCCGCGCGCCACCAGGACCGAGCACCGTGCCTCGAGCAGGACCCGACGCGCGACGCTGCCGGCGAAGATCCGTGCCAGTCCCGTCTGACCCCGCGAGCCGACAACAATGAGGTCCGCCGCGAAGTCGTGTGCTGCAGCGAGGATCTGATCCCCGGCGTCGCCCTCCCGGACGCTCGCGCTGACCGCGCGGAGCCGTGGCTTCAATTCCTTCGTGCGCGTGCCGACCGTCCTCTGCGCTCGCTCGCGCTCCTCCTGGAGAGCGTCGTAGTACAGGTGCTCACCCGCGATGTAGATCATCGGCGCCTCGCCGAACGTCGCGAGCGGGCGACCGACATCGACGACCGAGACGACCTGGAGCGTGGCATCAGCGAAGATCGGCCAATCATCCAGGACTGCTGCCGCCGTCGCGGCGCCGACCGAGCCATCGTCGGCGAGCATGATCCGCTTGATCTGGTCCTCGCGAACGACGAGCACGGGGCACGGCGCGCGATCGATCACGCCGGCAGAGACCGAGCCCAGGATGCTCGTGGCCAGCGGTCCGCGTCCGCGGCTGCCGACGACGATCAGATCGGCCTCGATCGCCCGGGCTCGCGCCGCGATCTCCTCGGCCGGCTCTCCGACGGCGGTGCCCCACGTCACGGTGAGGTCGCGCTGGGGGAGGCTCACCGCGAGCTCGTCGAGCTGGAACTCGAAGTCAGTGAGATTGCGATCGATGAGGGCGCCGCTCAGCTCCAGCCCGACCATGCGCATGACGCCGAACAGCTCGATCTCGGTGCCGGCGGCCCAGCGCGCCGAGGCGATGAAGCTGCGGGCATGCTGATCTTCCCGGGAACCGTCGGTCGCGAAAAGCACTTTCATATCGGACGTCCCTCCGTGGGCGAACGTAGGAGGCAGATCGCGCGAACGGGAGGGCCGAACGGCCCCTCGTTGGAGGACGGACGACCCCCTTCCGATCAGGCGGCCGCTGGCGCTATTGGGCCGTGTATCCGCCATCGACGACGTGGTAGCTACCCGTGATGAACGACGCCTCGTCCGAGGCCAGGAAGCAGACAAGTGCCGCGACCTCCTCAGATCGGCCCAGGCGCTTCATGGGGTGTAGCGCGGCGATGGCCTCCTTCGTCGGGGCGTCCAGGATGTCGAGCAGCGGAGTCGCGATGAAGCCCGGCCCAACGCTGGTGACCCGGATGCCCTGGGTCGCGTACTCGAGCGCAGCGGTCTTCGTGAGACCGAGCAGGCCGTGCTTCGCCGCGACGTACGCGGCGCTGTTCGCAAATCCGACGGAACCGAGGATCGACGCCATGTTCACGATCACGCCGCCCCCGCGGGCGAGCATCGCCGGGATCTCCGAACGCATGCAGTAGAAGACGCCGTTCAGGTTCACCTTGATGACGCGGTCCCAGCCGTCCACCGAGTACGACCCCGCGGGGTTGAGCTCACCACCGATGCCGGCGTTGTTCACGGCCACATCGAGGCCGCCGTACGTGCGGGTCACGAACTGCACCAGCGCCTCCACCGATGCCGGGTGTGCCACGTCGGCAGCGATGGCCGCCGCCGCGCCGCCCGCCGCTTTGATCTCTCCGACCACCCGCTGTGCGCGGCCCACGTCGATATCAGCGACGACGACCTGCGCGCCGCGAGCAGCGAGGGTCTTCGCACAGGCCTCCCCGATCCCAGAGCCCGCGCCGGTCACCAGCGCCACCTTCTTGGCAAATGGCCCGTTCATGACGTGATCAGGGCCGCGTGCGTCTGCTCGGCCGCGTCCGCCTCGAGCTTCGTCTCGCGGACCGTCCCAGCTGCGTGCTGCGGAGGCGAGTACACGGTGAAGAGCTTGAGCGTCTCTTCGCCCGTGTTGATGACGTTGTGGGTCGTGCCCGCGGGCACACAGAACATCGCGCCCTTGCCCAACGCTTCACGAGCGTCCCCGAGCACCGCGGTGCCTCCACCCTTCACGACGTAGAGAAGCTGGTCCACGGCGGGGTGCACTTCGGCTCCAATGTCCTCACCCGGGAGCAGAGCCATCACCACGAGCTGTGTACGAGTGCCGGTGAACAAAGATC
>JANXXG010000307.1 GCA_025350745.1 Chloroflexota bacterium
CGCGGTTGGCCCTCTGGAATCTCCACAAGCCGCCTGTCGGACGTGCGATCGGCAAGATGAAGGAGCACCTCGAAAGCATCTACCGAATCTTCATTCGATCCGGCGAAGTCGAGATTCGATTCAACGGGGAGCTTCTTCGATACGGCCCCCTTGAGGAACTCGACGCCCCGAGTGTCGGGCGACACGGAACGGACCCACCCCGACCCATCAGCGTCACGGATATGACCCACCCCGCGACACGGATATGACCCACCCGGCGCCGTCCTGACATCGGGCCCTGCCACCCTCCTCGCGAAGGAGGTGAAGGGCATGGGCCGCAGGAGGATGACCGTGGAGGACGACGCCGAGATCTTGGTGCACTGGCGCGCGGGCAGAGGGATCCGCCAGATCGCCCGCAGCCTGGGACGCTCGCGCACCACCGTGCGCGACCGCATCGCAGAGGCCGAGGCCGCGGGCCTCGGCCGCGAAGGGCTCACCTGGAGCGCGCGCGAGTGGAGAGCGGCGCTCGCTGTTGCGCGCGCCGGCCATCCACCTGACGTCCCGGGCGGAGCCGAGCTCGCGGCGCTGCGCGAGCGGATCACCGCAGCGCTTTTGGCCTCGACCGCGGCGACGGTGTGGCAGCGCCTGCACGACGGCGGCGAGGTGCACTGCAGCCTGCGCACTTTCCAGCGCTTCGTCCGCGACGAGGTCCGCCCCGCCGATCCCGCACGGCTCACCGTGCTCCTGCCCGATCCGGCATTCGGCGAGGCGATGGAGATCGACTATGGCCGTCTCGGCATGTGGACCGATCCGCTCGGCGGCAAGCGCCACACGGTCTGGGCCTTCGTCGCGACGCTGCGCGCGAGCGGCATGCACTTCGTGCGGCCGGTGCGCGTCATGGACCGCGCGAGCTGGATCCGCTGCCACCTCGAGGCGCTTTCGTTCTTCGGTGGCTCGGCGCGCTTTTGGATCCCCGACAACCTGAAGACTGGCGTGCTCAAGGCGGACCTGTACGATCCCCGGCTCAACCGCGCGTATAGAGAGCTCGCCGAGCACTATGGGGCGATCGTCGACCCGGCGCGTGCGGCGCATCCGAAGGACAAGCCGCGGGTCGAGCGCGCGGTGCCGTACGTGCGCGACAGCTTCTGGTCGGGTCGCAGCTTCCAAAGCTTCGACCAGATCGTCTCCGAGGCGCTGGTCTGGTCACGCGACACGGCGCCGCGTCGGCGTCACCGTGTCCACGGCATCCCGGTCGGCGAGCTGTTCGACGAGCACGAGCGGCCCGCGCTCCTGCCGCTGCCCGAGCGTCCGTTCCGGATCGTCGAGTGGCGCGAGGCCAAGGTCCACCCCGACTGTCACGTGGCCATCGACCGCACGCTGTACTCGGTGCCCTGGCAGCACGTCGGCAAGACGCTGCAGGCGCGCGTCTCGTCCTCGCTCGTTGAGCTCTTCGACGCCGACACCCTGGTGAAGACCCACGTGCGCGACGGCCGGCGGCGCAGCACCGATGAGGCCGATCTGCCGCCGGACAAGGTCGCCTTCCTCATGCGCACGCCGGCCTGGTGCCGGCGGCGCGCGGCCGAGATCGGGACGGCGACCGCGGCGCTCGTCGACGCGCTCCTGGCACTGGGCGGGCTCACGCGCCTGCGCGAGGTCCAGGCACTGCTGCGTCTTTCAGACAGATACGAGACGGCGCGCCTCGAGCGCGCCTGCGCCCTTGCGGCGACCGCCGACGGGCGGATGAAGACGGTGCGCAACATCCTCGACGCCGGGCTCGATCAGGCACAGCTCGAGCTGTCGCCGGCGACGTCGGCCGGCGCGCATCTGCACGGCGCCGCGGCCATCGTCGGCGAGTTCGGCCGATGAACGAGCTGCAGCTGCGGCCGCGACTCAAGCGCCTGAAGCTCGGCGGCATGCTCCAGACGCTCGAGCTGCGCCTCGACCAGGCGCACCAGGAGCAGCTCGGGCACCTGGAGTTCCTGGAGCTCATGCTCGAGGACGAGATCCAAAGAAGAGCGAACAAGGCCCTCGCCCGAAGGATCGGGCGCGCGCGCTTCGACGAGGCCCAGACGCTCGCGGACTTCGACTTCAGCTTCAACCCCACGCTCCCCGCAGCGCAGATCCGAGACCTCGCCACCTGCGGCTTCATCGAACGCAAGGAGTCGGTGCTGCTGGTCGGTCCGGTCGGGGTCGGCAAGACCCACCTCGCCCAAGCCATCGGTCACGGCGCCTGCATGCAGGGCCGCAGCGTGCTCTTCGACAAGACCGCCCGGGTGCTCGCCGATCTCGGTGCCGGTCACCTGGACGGCACCTGGGAGCGCCGGCTGCGCCGCTATCTCTCGCCGGACCTGGTGATCCTCGATGACTTCGGCCTGCGCGCGTTCACCGAGCGCCAGGGCGAGGACCTGTACGAGCTCGTGAGCGAGCGGGTGCGCCGCGGCTCGATCATCGTGACCTCGAACCGGCCGCCGACGGAGTGGTACGCGCTGTTTCCCAATGCCGTCCTCGCCGAAGGCGCGCTCGATCGACTCATCAACGCCGCTCACCACGTCACCCTCGAGGGCAAGAGCTATCGTCCGCGGCAGCGTCCGGACGCGAAAAAGCGCTCAGACAGCGTGATCAAGGGTGACGTCGCCGAAACCGAGCCCGTACGAAGGACCAGCACGCCCGCGACGACGCGGGCGAGTGTCACGACACTCGGGAGAAGGGACGCGAAGACGAAGACGAACTAAAGTACGAACCGACGGCACCGGGTGGGTGCCGGTGGGTCATATCGCTGACGCGCGGATGGGTCATATGCGTGTCGCCCGACACCGAGAGCCGGACTTGAACCGGCGACACATGGTTCTTCAGGTCATGTCCCCAGCGGTCCGCGAAATCGCGCCAAAACTCGCACGCGATGACACATGGTTACCAGCGAAAGCAAATGGTTCAACGACTGGACGGCGAGCAGGCACTTTCCTCCATAACAACAGTTTGGCTCACCTACGGAAACGCCACCGCCAAACGCGTTCGTTCGCGGGTTTCCTGGGAACATGGTCGCTGCATGGTTTCAGCACGTGACC
>JANXXG010000327.1 GCA_025350745.1 Chloroflexota bacterium
CGCACGCCGCCCCCGGACGGCTACATCAAGACGTCAGGCGGACAGTTCAAGGACCAGTTCATCCACGACTTCGACATTACCCGGTGGCTGTTCGGGCAGGAGGTCGCCGAGGTGACCGCGACCGGATCGACCAAGGGCGTGCCGCAGTACGAGGGCATGGGCGATGTCGGGACGTCCGCGGTGATGCTGAAGCTCGCCGACGGCACGCTCGGCCTCATGACCGCGCTCCGGCACAACGAGGCCGGCTACGACATCCATGTCGAGATCCACGCGGCGAAGGACACGCTCGCGATCGGCATCGACCCACGCACGCCGTGGCGCTCGGTCGAGGCCGACGCGCCTGCGCTCGCGGGTCCGGCATACCCGTCGTTCTTCGTCCGGTTCGGCGACGCGTACAAGGCCGAGCTCGCGCACTTCCTCCGCTTCGCCAAGGGTGAGGCCGTAAATCCGTGCACCGCTGCCGATGCGCTCGAGGCGCTGCGCATCGCCGAGGCCGCGGGCCGGTCGTGGCGGGAGCGCCGGACCGTCGCCATCGCGGAGATCGCATGACGGTCAAGGTCCGGTTCCTCGGCACCGGCAACGCGTTCGCTGACGGTGGCCGATCGCATGCTTGCATCCACCTTGAATCGACCGGCGCGTCGCTGCTCCTGGATTGCGGCGGATCATCCCTGCCGGCGATCAAGAAGTTCCTCGACCCCGCGACGATCCAGGCGATCGCGATCTCGCACCTGCACGGCGACCACTTCGGTGGGGTGCCTTACTTCTTGATGGAGCAGTACTTCGCGGGCCGCAAGGCACCGCTCGCGATCGGCGGCCCCCGCGAGCTCCAACAGCGCGCGACGAAGGCCGGCGAGGCGCTCTACAAGGACTTCTTCGGCAAGATCACGATCGACTACGGCCTCTCGTTCATCACCCTCAAGGAGGCGCCGGTCTCGCTTGGGGGCGCCGAGGTGAGCGCATTACCGGTGAAGCACGTCGCGGAGAGCGATCCCCACGGGCTGCGGGTGAAGATCGACGGCAAGCTCATCGCGTACTCAGGCGATGCCCGGTTCAGCGACGAGCTCATCGCCGTCGCCAAAGGTGCCGACCTCTTCATCTGCGAGTCGACGAACTTCTCGAAGTCGGACCCTGCGCACCTCAGCTACGCGGAGCTCATTGCGAATCGCGCGAAGCTCGACTGCGGCCGGATGATCCTCACCCACCTCGGTGCCGAGACGCAGGCCCATCTCGCGGACCTTGAGATCGAAGCCGCCCAGGACGGCCTGCTCCTCACGCTCTAGCCGGGCGACGATCCCCGAGGTACACCGCGATGGCGGCCACGCCCGAGAGCAACACCAGCGCCCAGAGCCCCGGAACGTATGTCTGCACGCGGTCATAGACCGCACCAAGGCTCACCGGTGAGATGGCCTGGGTGAGGGTCGTCGCGAGCGTGAGCACCGCGGCGATGCTCGCGATCCGTCGCGGCCCGTACAGCCCCGCGACGATCGTTGACCGCAGGAGCGTCTCCATTCCGCGCGCGGCCCCAAAGATCACGACGAACAGGACGACGCCGATCTCTCCGGGGACCAACAGCAGGATGACGAGCGCGAGCGGCTGACCGGCGTACACGAGCAGCGAGACGGTCCGCGGCGCGAGGCGGCTCTCAAGGGGAGCGAAGAGCAGCCGCCCAAGGACCTGCGCGGCGCCGATGCCGCCGGTGGCCGCGGCAGCGAAGGCGAGCGAATACCCGTGATCGCCTAGGTACGCGACCAGATGCACCGGCACGCCGACGCCGAGCGCGAACAGCGCGAATGCGATCGCGAGCCACGGGAACGTCGGATGGCGCAAGGCCTCGCGGAACGAATGACTCAGCTCCGGCGTGACCGGCGGCGCGTCCGGGTGCCCGTCGGGAGGATCGCCATCCACGCCCATCCCGATGTCCGCCGGTCGGCGACGCAGGAGCAGGGCGTGCGGCGCGATCGTGAGCACGCCCAGCAGGATCGCGAGGGTGACGAGCGCCTGCCGCCAGCCCTGGACCGAGACGAGCCACGCGGTGAGCGGCACGAACACGGTGCTCGAGAAACCGGCGATGAGCGTCACGACCATCAGCGCGCGGGACCGCCGCCTGCGGAACCAGATGATGATCGTCGCGAACGCCGGTCCGTAGTTGACCATCGCGAAGACGATGCCGATCAGGATCCAGACGCCGTAGAAGAACGCGAGGTCGCGGGCCTGCGACCAGGCAAGCACCAACGGGATCGCCACGATCGAGCCTGCGGTCATGAGCAGCCGCGGCCCGTGCTCGTCGAGCCATCGGCCGACCCCAAGGCCCGCGATACCGGAGACGACGAGCATCACGGACAGCGCGCCCGAGATCTCCGCCCGGGACCACCCCGTCTCGAGGGCGGTCGGTTGGATGAGGACGCTGAACGCGTAATAGAGGACGCCCCACGAGACCGTCTCGGTGAAGCCAAGGACGACGGCGAGCGTCCACCCGTAATACGGCCGCCGCGCGCGAGCGCTCACGGCCACGAGGCTACGGGCGCGCGGCCGTCAATGCAGAGAGCGGGATCACGGTGTCGCTGGTGCCGCAGCACGTGCTCTCCGCGGAGCCGCAGTCGACGCCGTCGCAGCAGTCCGAGCCTCCACCGGAGCACACGCCGGTCTGCG
>JANXXG010000337.1 GCA_025350745.1 Chloroflexota bacterium
CCCGTCCTCGGATATCGCGAGCCAGACGAACGCGCATTTCTCGAACGGTCGGGCGGGCGAGGCCGACCGTTCGAGACCACGACGGATCGGCTCCATGATGAGCGCGGCGGATTCGGGTGGCGTGACCATCGGAAGGGTGCCGTCACCGATCTCGCCGGAAAGCTCAAGCAGCTCGTCGCCGATCGGCGTGATCCAGATGGGCACGATCGGCCGGTACGGCTTCACCCGCAGGTACGCGTTCGACGTCCAGTGGTACATCGGACCCTGATGCGCGACCACCTCCCCTCGGAAGAGGCTCCTGAGGAGCTCCGCGACTTCGCGGACGCGCGGCACGACGTCGGAGCCATCAAGTCCGGTCCACCGGAGGGTGTCGAAGTTGTGTGCACCGAGCCGGACGCTCACCCGTCCCCCGGAGATCTCGTCGAGGGCGACCACGTAGGTCGCGATCTCGCTCGGGTCGGTCGTGTGGATCGGGCCGGCGGCCGAGAGCCCGATCCGCTTCGTCGTCTGGGCGATGGCGGCATTGAGGACCCACGAGTTCGCCCGGAACGGGCTGTGCGGGAACATCAGGGAGTCGAATCCGAGCTCGTCCGCAAGCTGCCCGAGGGCTACGAGGGCCCGGTGGTCGCCCAGGTCATCAATGAGACGGATCTGGAATCTCGGACGCGCTGACGCGCCCGTCATCGCGAGGGGAGATTCGCCTGGCGCACGGCGGTGAGGACGCGTTCCGGCGTGAACGGCAGCTCGTTCAGCTCGACCCGGCCTTCGAGAGCGTCCACGATTGCATTGCCGATCGCCGCGCTCGTCCCGATGATGGCGCTTTCGCCACACCCTTTGACTCCTCCGATCGTGAGCGGGGACGGGCTTTCCATATGGAGCACGTCCACGACGCACGCTTCCTGGGCCGTCGGGATGAGAAAGTCCATCAGGCTCGCGTTCAGCATCTGGCCGTCACTGTCGTAGATCACCTGCTCGTAGAGTGCCTTGCCGATGCCCTGGGTCGCACCGCCGCGCATCTGCCCGTCGACGATGGCGGGGTTCACCAGCCGGCCGGCGTCCTCCACGATGACGTAACGGAGCAGCTTGACGATGCCCGTCGAAGGATCCACTTCGACGGCGACGGCATGGACCGCATTGGATGAAACGCCGTGGCCGGGCGGGTCGTAGAAAGCGACAGCGTCCAGCCCTGGCTCGAAATCCACAGGAACGGTGCCGTCCCGCCGAAAGGCGACCCACGCGAGCCGCTCGATGGTCACTTCTCGATCAGGGTGCGCGAGGGAGAACACCCCGCCCTGCCTGAGACCCACCGCGTCGACGGGCTCTTCAAGGATGTGCGCGCCGAGCCGGAGCAGCTTGTCGCGAAGCTTTCTGGCGGCCATCACGACCGCACCGCCGCTCGAGACGATCGTCCGGCTCCCGGTGCTTCCCATGCCGTAGGGCGCAAGCTCGGTGTCGTTGTGCCGAACGGTGATGTGGTCGGGTGGCACGCCCAGCTCATCGGCAGCGAGCTGGGCCATCGTGGTCTCGATCCCCTGCCCCATGCTCGCTGCGCCTGTGAACACCGTGACGCGGCCGTGAACGTCGAAGCGGACCGACGCCCCGTCGTAGCCCGCGATCGAGTACAGCTTCCGCGGCATCCGCCGGACCGTTCCCGAAGCGCACTCCTCAGCGAAGCACGAGACCCCGATCCCGATGAGCCGACCATCGCGGCGCCGCTCGACCTGCTCCACCCGGAGCGCCGGGTAACCGAGCTCCTCGAGCGCCATGTCGAGAGCGCCGACGTAGTCGCCGCTGTCGCGCTCCAGCCCCGTAACGGTGCGGAACGGCATCTCATCCGGACGAAGCAGATTCCGGCGCCGCAGCTCCATCGGATCCAGCCCCATCTTCCGGGCGAGCATGTCGATGAGCCGTTCGTGGGCGAAGTTCGCCTGGGACCTCGCGACGCCGCGGATCGGACCGTGCGGGCACGTTGTCGTGACGACAGCGCGGGCCCGATACCGATAGTGGGCGAAGCGGTACGGTCCGACGATGCTCGAGGCGCAGTTGCGGAGCTCGTTGCAGGGCGTATCCGGGAAGATCGCGTAGGCGCCGCCGTTCAAGACGATGTCGGCTTCGAGGGTCCGGAAGTGACCCTCCGCGTCGGCACTCAGTCGAAGCCAGATCCGCTCCTCCTGGCCATGCGAGCTGGCGAGGAAGTTCTCCCGCCGGTCTTCCGTCCACTTCACCGGCCGACGCAGCATTCGCGAGAGACCGCAGACCGCGACCTCCTCAGCGTCAAGACTCGCCTTGTTGCCAAAGCCGCCGCCGATGTCGGGGCCGACCACGCGGATGTCTGACTCGGGGACATCGAGGCTCTCGGCCAGGCCATAACGGACGACATGCGGGAGCTGCGTGCTCGCCCACAGCGTGAAGTGACCGGTGCCGGCGTCGTAGTCAGCGACAGCACCCCGACATTCGATCGGCACGGCGGCGCTCCGTTGCGTTCGGAAGATGGCCTCGACCTCGAATGACGCCGAACGCCGCATCTCATCCACTTCGCCGAACTCATTGCGCTCGTCGACGTAGACGTTGTCAGGGATCTCGTCGTGGATCACCGGGGATCCCGCGTCGAGGCCCTGCTCCATCGTGACGACCGCACGCAGCGGCTCGTAGGCGACGTCAACTAGCTCGGCCGCGTCCTCGGCAAGGTAGCGATCGCGCGCGACGATCGCAGCGACCACTTCACCGACGTAGCGGACCTTGCCGATGGCCATGACCGGCCAGTCGGACTCCTTGAAGGTGGTGCCGCCATACGGCGTCCGGATCGGCTTCACCGTCCTACCGAGCTCTTCGCCGGTGACC
>JANXXG010000384.1 GCA_025350745.1 Chloroflexota bacterium
AGCACGCGGCGATGGTCATCGTCCAGATGAGCCGCCACGGGCCTGGCCGGTCCCACGGAACGAAGCGAAGCATGATGAACAGGGTCACGAGGAGTGGGACAAACAGGGCGAGCGCGATGAGCGGCTGCGGCGACTGGTCGATCGGTCGAGTATGGGCGCTCCGCACGCGCCCGGCAAATCCCCGACGCCCGGTTCGTTGAAGCACGGTTGCACCCGAACTGATGGCCACGGGGCGGGGACGTCCCGCATCATTCGCTGATGCGTGACATCGCGCTCGATCTCGGCGGCGCCCATCTGAGCCCGCTCGAGCGGCCGCTCCAGGCTGCGCGGTGGGTCGCGGCAGCGGCCGCGCTCGCGCTCAGCTTCGTCCCGGGGCTCGGGACGGCGACGCTGGCGCTTGTGGGGTTCGTGCTCCTGCTGTACAGCGGTCTCGTGGGGTTCGTGCTGACGCGCGCGCCATCTGATCAGGCCCGCCGCCGCGTGATCCGCTTCACCTTCGTCGCTGATGTCGCGATCGGGCTCTTCGGGCTCGTGGTGTTCGCCCCGGATCTCGGTGCGCTCGCGGTGATCCTTGGCGCGGTGGTCATCGTCGGCGGCGCCTTGTGGGTCGGCGCTGACGCGGGTCTTCCGATCGCGGCCGCGCTCGCGCTCACGTTCGTGGCTGGTGCGAACGCGACGGCGGATCGGACCGGTCCGGATCCGGTCGCGCTGTCATTCGCCGTGCTCGTCTATCTCGGGACCGGCCTCGTCACCGGCGGCGTGATGCGCGAGCTCGCCGCGGCGCGTGATGCACGCGAGCGCGCCGTACGGTCCGCGAGCGAGAAGCTCGCGCTGCGGGACCCGGCGACCGGCCTGCCAACGATGCGACTCCTCCATGAGCGCCTGCGCTATGCGCTGGTGGCCGGCCGGCGGGATGAGCAGCCGGTCGGCGTGCTCGTGCTGGATCTGAAGCACGCCGAGACGCTTCGCGAAAGCATGGGTACCGACACGGTCGTGCAGGTGCTGCGGCTCGTCGGCTCGCGCCTCGATGGCGAGCTGCGCGAGACCGACACCGTGGCGTACCCGGGAGGGGACCGCTTCGTGCTCGTGCTCCCGAAGGCCGACAGCGCAGGCGCGAGCGTCGTGGCGCGCAAGATCCTGAAGGCGTTCGAGCGCCCGTTCGAGGTCGAGGGGAAGCCGATGGAGGTCGAGGTCGCGATCGGGGTCGCCGCCTTCCCCGCGAGCGGCGCGGACGCCGACTCGCTCATCCAGCGGGCCGACGCCGCCGCCACCGCCGCCGCGCGGACCAGCGTCGGGTACGCGGTCGACACGAGCGACCAGCTACAGCGAGGGACCTCGCAACTCACGGTGCTCGCCGAGATGCGCCGCGCGCTCGAAGAGGACGAGTTCCGGCTTTTCTATCAGCCGCAGGTCGACCTGCGCACGGGCGAGATGGTCGCGGTCGAAGCGCTGCTCCGCTGGCACCCGCCCGGCGCGGAGGTCCGCGCACCCGGCGTTTTCCTTCCGCTCGTCGAGCAATCCCGCCTCATCCATCCGCTGTTCGAGTGGGTGTTCGTGACCGCGCTGCGCGCGGCGCGTGCGTGGAACGTCGATGGCCGCGTCCTTCCGATCTCGGTGAACCTCTCGGCGCGCAACCTGCTCGACCCGGGACTGGCCGAGACACTCACGCGGCTGCTCGGCGCCGAGCGCGCGACCGCGTCCTGGATCCGGTTCGAGATCACGGAGAGCATGCTCATGCTCGACGTCAGCCGCGCCCATGCGACGCTGCGCCGGCTGCGGGAGATGGGCTTCGACCTGTCGATCGACGACTTCGGCACGGGGTACTCGTCGATGTCGTACCTGCAGCAGCTCCCGGTCGAGGAGCTGAAGATCGATCGATCGTTCGTGTCGCGGGTCGTCGTCGATGCCGGGAGCTTGGCGATCGTTCGCGCGACCATCGAGCTCGGCCACGGTCTCGGACTGCGGATCGTGGCCGAGGGGGTCGAGGATAACGCCACCTGGATCGCGCTCCGCGACCTCGGATGCGATTTCGGGCAGGGCTATCTGTTCGGGCACCCGGTGCCCGCCGCCGACCTCGATCGCGAGCGGGTGATGTCCTCGCGTTGAGGCGCTCCGCTATCATCATCGATCAGCGAGCGTGTGGAGGGGCAGACGTGCCGCAGACGTACCGACTGATCACGCGCAACGACTTCGACGGCCTGGTGTGCGCCGTGCTCTTCCGGTACCTCGGTCTCGTCGACGAGATCGTGTTCGCCCATCCGAAGGACATGCAGGACGGCAAAGTCCCCGTCGGCGACCGCGACATCACGGCGAACCTGCCGTATGTCCCCGGCGTGCACCTCGCCTTCGACCACCACGCGAGCGAGGTCACGCGGCTGGGCAGCAAGCCGGACAATCTGATCCTGGACCCGGCCCAGCCATCCGCCGCGCGCGTCGTATTCGAGCACTACGGCGGGAAGAAGGCCTTCCCGAAGATCTCCGCCGAGCTCATGGGCTCGGTCGACGAAGCTGATGCCGCGCAGTACACCGAGTTCGACCAGATCTTCGAGCCGACCGGCTGGAACCTCCTGAACTACATCCTCGACCCGCGGACCGGACTCTCGAAGCTCCCGTTCAAGAAGGATCAGGACACGATGGTCCGCGGGCTCGCCGACATCATCGGGACGAAGTCGGCCGACCAGATCCTCGAGCTAAGGCGACCGTCAA
>JANXXG010000409.1 GCA_025350745.1 Chloroflexota bacterium
TTCAAGAACATGAGCGACCGTGCCGCCATCACGGCGGCGCGGGAGCGCTTCCTCGGCGTGCACCGGCCCGCGAGCACCGCGGTCGAAGTGTCGCGCCTCGTGGACGAGGATTGGCTCATCGAGGTCGATTGCGTGGCGGCCGTCCCGGCCTAACGGCCGAGAGGTCCCCCCGAACGGGGGAGCAGCCCATGCCGCCGACGTCCCGGCGACCGCGATCTCATACCAACGGCGGAGCCGCTCTCCCCCGTGCAGCCGATGGAGCAGGCCCCGCTGGCGCCGATAGTTCCCTCATACGCCGACCGGGGATCTCCGGCGGATAGGGAAAGGACCAGCACAGATGCGCAAATCGACCACTCTCCTTGCTGGCATGGCGCTCTCGGCGCTCGTGCTGATCGGTCTCACCGTCACCTCGGATAAGTCCTCGGCCAGCTTCACCGCCACGACCACCAACCCGTCCAACAGCTTCGGCTCGGCCACCCTGACCTTGTCCAACGACAAGAGCGCCGCCGCCTCGCTCATCAACCTCGCCAACCTGGTCCCCGGGGACACCGCCAACCGCACCGTCACCATCACCAACACCGGGACTGTCGGGATGACCTACACCGGTGCCATCTCCGCGGTCGCCAACACCCTGCTGTGGTCGGACACCACCAACGGGATCCAGGTCACCGTCAAGCGCGGGGCCACCGTCCTCTACGGCCCGGGAGCTCTCAAGAACCTGGTCCTGGCGGCCTCCGGGACGATCGCCGCTAGCGGCACCGACACCTTGACCTTCGACTTCAACCTGCCGGTCGCCGCCGGCAACACCTTCCAGACCCTGACCCAGGACTTCACCATCACCTACACCGCGACCCAGCTGGCCGGTACGGCCCGCTAAGCCCGCTCACTGCGCCTTCGGCGCATCCGCCGCAGGCGCCTTCCACCGCCCTCCTTCTTGAGCAACGCCCCGTCGGTCATCCGACGGGGCGTTGTTTGTTAGCGTCCGTCGCATGGCCGATGATCTTGCCTCCAAGCTGCTCATCAAACCGGACGCGAGCGTCCTGCTGCTGAACGCGCCCATTGGGTACGCGAAGAAGCTTGGCCCGCTGCCCGCCGGCGCGACCGTGACGGACAAGCGCGGCAAGGCCGACATCGTCCTGGCGTTCGCGCGGGACAGCATGGAGCTGAAGCGGCTCGCGACCTCCTTCGGCACGCTCGAGGAGGACGCGATCCTCTGGGTCTGCTACCCGACAGGCGGCGCGAAGGCAGGGACCGATCTCGATCGCGATGTCCTGCACGCGGTAATGGAGAAGCACGAGCTCAGCGAGACGTCCGCGCTCGACTTCGACGACACCTGGTCAGCGATGCGCTTCAGCGCCCCGGAGGACGTCGGGAGCTAGGATTGTCGTGAAGCGCGACGACGCGGATAGTGCCCACGCGATGCGACCGCTGAGCGAGCCGGGACAGTGGAAGCCGGTGCGGCCGAGGCAGGGGAGACCACCGCCGAGCGCAGACCGAAAGAGCGCCCCGCTCATCATTGCGGCCGAAGGCCGCGATGAGGAATGGTCGGGGAAGCTGGGTGGAACCGCGAGAGTGATCTCGTCCCAGTGATGGCCACATCACGAGGAGGACGAAACATGCCGAAGAGCCAGACCAGCATGGCCCGCAAGCCCGATCACGGCCCGGACGCGCTCTATGCGCTGCGTCACTCGGCCGCCCATGTGATGGCCGGCGCGGTCCTCGAGCTCTTCCCTGAGGCGAAGTTCGGCTTCGGACCACCGGTGACCGACGGCTTCTATTACGACTTCGACCTTCCGCGGGCGCTGCAGCCCGACGACCTCGAGAAGATCGAGGAGCGGATGCACTCGATGATCAAGAAGGACGTGCCGTTCGAGCGCAGCGAGATGGCAGTTCCCGAGGCGCTCGAGTTCTTCAGCAAGAAGCACCAGGACTACAAGGTCGACCAGATCCAGAAGCTCGACGAGACGATCCAGGACGGCAAGGTCGGCGTGTACACCCACGACTTCTTCGCGGACCTCTGCCGCGGGCCGCACGTCGAGCGCACCGGACAGATCGGACCGTTCAAGCTCATGTCGATCGCCGGTGCCTATTGGCGCGGCGACGAGCAGAACGCCCAGCTGCAGCGGGTCTACGGGACCGTCTGGCCGACCCAACAGCAGCTCGATGCATACCTCGAACGTCTCAAGGAGATCGAGCGTCGCGATCACCGCGCCGTCGGCCGGGACCTCGAGCTCTTCCGCATCGATGAGGAGCTTGGGAGCGGCCTCGTGCTGTGGCTTCCGAATCTGTCCATCGTTCGTGAAGAGATCGAGACCTGGTGGCGGGCCGAGCACCGCAAGCGTGGGTACACGCTCGTCTACACGCCGCATATCGCGTCGGAGAAGATCTACCAGCGGTCGGGACACCTCGAGAAGTACGGCGACAACATGTACGGGCCGCTCCCGTTGGACGAGGGCACCCAGAACTTCTGGATCAAGCCAATGAACTGCCCGGGCCACATCAAGGTCTTCCAGTCGAAGATCCATTCATATCGGGACCTGCCGCTGCGGATGGGCGAGCTCGGTACCGTCTATCGCTACGAGCGCGGCGGTGCGCTTCACGGGATGTTGCGGGTCCGCGGCTTCACCCAGGACGACTCGCACCTCTTCTGCTCGTGGGACCAGGTGCAGGACGAGGTCGGCAAGGTCTTCGATTTGGCGATGGAATTCCTTTCGATCTTCGGGTACACGGATCCGGCGGTCTACCTCGCGACCCGGCCGGAAAAGCGTCTGGGCACCGATGACCTGTGGGACAAGGCCGAGAGCGCCCTGGCCAAGGCGCTTGGCGTGCGGGAAGTGCCGTACAAGGTCGACGAGGGCGGCGGCGTCTTCTACGCGCCGAAGATCGACATCAAGATGCGTGACGCCATCGGACGCGAGTGGCAGGGCCCGACGATCCAGATCGACCTCAACCTGCCCGAGCGGTTCGACGTCACGTTCATGAATGCAGCGGGGCAGAAGGAACGCGCGGTGATGATCCACCGGACGCTTCTCGGCAGCATGGAGCGGTTCGTCGGCGGGCTCATCGAGCACTACGCCGGGAGCTTCCCGCTTTGGCTCGCGTGGGAGCAGGTCGCGATCATCCCGGTCCGGGAGAGCGCCCGCTCGTACGCGGACGAGATCGCCGGGCTCCTCCGAGACCGGGGCCTGCGCGTCGGGCTCGATGCCCAGGCCGGCGACATGCGTTCGCGGATCAAGGAGGCGACGGAGCGGAAGGCGAACTACATCCTCGTGGTCGGCGATCGTGAGGCGGAGGCCCGCCAGGTCTCGGTCCGCCGCCGGGGCTCGCGCGATGAGGAGCGCGGCGTAGCTCTCGACGCGATGATCGAGCGGCTCGTCACCGAGCGCGACAGCAAGCAGCTCCCGGCCGACTTCGTCCGGCCGACAGGCGCGCCCACGCTGATGGCCGACGCGTGAGCATCCCGACCCTTCGCGGTCAGCAGGTCGCACTGCGGCCGATGACCATGGCCGACCTGCCGCACCTGATGCGGTGGGGGAGCGACCCCGGATTCCGCTGGTTCCAGTGGGGTATGCAGCCGGGACGGTTCGAAGAAGCGGACGCGCGCAAGTGGATCGAGTTCATGACCCGCGACGGCGAGTCCGGCGCGTGGGTCATCGAGCACCAGGGGACACCGATCGGCTTCGCCAACTTTCGGGACATCGATCCGAAGGGCCGGAGCTGCGAGATCGGCATCGGCCTCGGCGAGCCGGCCCTCTGGGGCAAGCACCTCGGCCGCGATGCCCTGCAGCTCCAAGTGGCCTATCTCCAGAAGGATCTCGACATGCACCGGATCGGCCTGTCGGTCATCTCGCACAACGATCGGGCCATCTGGATGTACAAGAGCGCGGGCTTCGTCGTCGAGGGGCTCGAGCGCGACGGGATCGGCCGCGGCGACTCGTTCCTCGACGACGTGAAGATGGCCCTTGTCAGCGGCAAGCCCCGTCCCGAGTTCGATCCACGTCCGGTGACGCTTGAGGGCGTCCACGTTCGGCTCGAGCCACTTCGGATGGAACATGCCGCGGCCCTGGTGGAGGCAGCCGACGAGGATGACATCTGGACGCACATGGTCCCGCGGCCCACCGGCCTCGAGGGCTACGCGGCGTACATCCGGTGGGCCCTCGACCAGACGATCCTCGGGCAGCAGCTGCCGTTCGCGGTCATCCGGAGGGGCGACGGCG
>JANXXG010000348.1 GCA_025350745.1 Chloroflexota bacterium
CTTCGAGCCGAGTGACGCCGCAGGGATGCTCGCGGTCTTCGGTGATCCGGAGGTCCGCAGATATCTGCCGCCTTTCCCGGATTCGACCCTCGAGACCATGGCCAAGAGCGTCGCCCGGCGCATGAGCATGGAGTCCGAGCATGGGCACGGCCTCTGGGCCGTCGAACGGAAGGACACCGGCGAGCTCATCGGCGACTGCGGCCTGATGCTCGTCGAGGGCACCGGACCCGAGGTCGAGCTTGCGTACCACTACAAGGCCAGCGCCTGGAACAAGGGGTTCGGCACGGAGGCGGCCATCGCGTGCCTGAAGCAGGCGTTCGGGCCAGTCGGCCTTGAGCGGGTCATCGCGATCTGCATCCCCGAGAACATCGGCTCGTGGCGGGTGATGGAGAATGCCGGCATGACGTACGAGGCCACGGCCGACTACTACGGTCTGAAAGCCCTCAAGAAGTACGCCGCGGAGGGCGCCACATGGCAGGCCCCGCGTTGACCGACACGGCGGACTTCGACCGCGAGGTCCGAGTCGCGATCGCCGAGTGCGTGACCGAGCGCGGTGTGGTCCCCGCATCGTCAGAGGTCGCCGTGCGGATCGCCGCATCGGAGAGCGACGTCTCTGATGCCTTCGGACGCCTCGCGGCCGCGCGGGTGATGATCCTTCGTCCCGGGACGACGGACATCCTGAGCTTCAACCCGTTCGCGGCCGGCCCGACCGACTTCACGGTCCGGTCCGCCGGACGTGAGTGGTGGGGGCTCTGCGCGTGGGACGCGTTCGGCATCCCCGCTGCACTGGGCTCGGATGGCGTGGTGCAGGGTGCCTGCGCGGACGGGTGCGGCGTGCCGCTCGAGGTCCGCCTCGCCGGTGACGCGGTGGGTGCGCTCGACGGTGTCGTGATCGGATTCGCCCTTCCCGCGCGCGAATGGTGGAAGGACATCATCTTCACCTGATCGACGATGCTCCTCTTCCGGTCGGAAGAGCACGCGCGCAGCTGGCGTGACGCGCATGGCTTCCCCGACGCGACGACGATCTCGGTCGAGACGGGCTGGCGGCTCGCGCACGCGTGGTATGCGCGGAAGCTTCAGCCGGACTGGCGACGCCACACCCTCGAGGAGGCCGAGACGCTGTTCGCCAGCCTGGGGCTCGGCGGCGAGTTCTGGCGGCTTCGCGCATGACCCGTCCGCTCGTCATCGCTGTGATCGGGAAGAGCAACAAGGACCCAGAGAGCCCACCGTCAGCCGAGGCGCTCCGGGCGGCGGAGCTCGTGGGTGCGAACATCGCCGGAGCCGGCGCGGTCCTCCTCACCGGCGGCATGAGCGGCGTGATGGAAGCAGCG
The DNA here is from genome assembly GCA_025350745.1 of Chloroflexota bacterium. Taxonomy (GTDB): domain Bacteria; phylum Chloroflexota; class Limnocylindria; order P2-11E; family P2-11E; genus UBA4735. The sequence goes on from JANXXG010000348.1 coordinate 1,332, forward strand.
AGTCGGGGCGCGAAGCGCGCCAATGGCCTGGTCATCGGCATGCTGCCCGGGTTCCAGAAGAAGGACGCCAACCCGTACGTCGATATCGCCATCACGACTGGCATGGGGTGGATGCGCAACACGCTCACGGTGCGTGCCGCGGACGCCGTGATCATGATCTCCGGCGGCGTTGGGACCCTCAATGAGCTCACGGTCGCGTACCAGGACAAGCCGACGGTGGTCCTCGAAGGCACCGGCGGCTGGTCTGATCGGATCCGCGAGATCGCCTACCGCGGCCTGCACCTCGATGAATCGGGCTCGGCGAGCCTCCACTTCGCATCCACCCCTGAGGAGGCGGTCGAGACCGCGCTTCGGCTGGCGGCCGATCCAACGACCACCCCAAAGGGAGCCGAACGGGAATTCCAGAGCTGAAGCCCGTTCGGATCGCGCCCATCGCGGCACGCGACGGCCTGACCGCGGCGCAGCAAGAGGCGTTCGATGCCGTGGTCGGGAGTCGCGGAGCGGTCGTGGGGCCGTTCACGGTGCTTCTGCATCGGCCGGAGCTCGCGTCGGCCGCGGAGGCGATGGGCGGCTATCTCCGCTATCGCTCCAGGCTCGACCCGATGGTCCGCGAGGCCGTCATCCTCACCGTCGCCGAGCTGCTCGACTGCGGATTCGAACGGCATGCCCACGAGGGGCTCGCTCGTGAT
>JANXXG010000009.1 GCA_025350745.1 Chloroflexota bacterium
GCGACCCACCCCAGGCCACCCGCTGCGCGGGCAGCCTGCCCTTGTCGCTCGCGAAGCGCGTCGTGGCCCGCAGGAGGTTCACGTTCATCGACCCGACGAGACCGCGATCGGTCGTGATGAGGACCACGGCGACCTTCTTGACCTCGCGCCGCTGCAGGAGCGGGCTGAGCTCGGGATCGGCGTAAGGCGCGAGATCGTTCAGAACGGATCGCAGCCTCTCCTCGAACGGGCGGGAGGCCAGGACGGACTCCTGGGCCCGGCGCATCTTCGATGCGGCAACGAGCTGCATCGCGCGCGTGAGCTGCTGGATGTTCTTGATCGACTTCGCGCGCCGGCGAAGGTCTCTCTCGCTGGGCATTAGGCCTTCGCTGCCTCCGTGTACGAGTTGATCTTCTTGAACTCCTCGATCATCGAACGGACCTGCTGCTCGATGTCCTTGTCGAACTTCTTGTCCTTGCCGATCTTGTCCGCAAGGTCGCGGTGCTGGGTCTCCAGATAGCGATAGAGGTCCCGCTCGAAGTCCTTCACCCGGAGGGTCGGGATATCGTCGAGGAAGCCGTTCGTCGCGGCGTAGATGATCACGACCTCCTGGACCAGCGAGAGCGGCTGGTACTGAGGCTGCTTCATGACCTCGACGACGCGCTCGCCACGTCGTAGCTGCTGCTGGGTGGCCTTGTCCAAGTCGCTGCCGAACTGGGCGAACGCGGCGAGCTCGCGGAACTGCGCGAGATCGGACTTCAGGCTCCTCACGACCGCCTTCATCGCCTTCGTCTGCGCGTCGCCTCCGACACGGGACACCGATAGGCCGCTGTTCATCGCGGGACGGATGCCCTGGTTGAAGAGGTCGGTCTCGAGGTAGATCTGGCCGTCGGTGATGGAGATGACGTTTGTCGGGATGTACGCCGACACGTCGTTCGCCTGGGTCTCGATGATCGGGAGCGCGGTGAGCGAGCCGCCGCCGTTATCCGCGTTGAGCCGGGCGGCGCGCTCGAGCAGCCGGGAGTGCAGGTAGAAGACGTCACCCGGGTAGGCCTCGCGGCCTGGCGGACGCCGCGTCAGGAGCGAGACCTGCCGGTACGCCCACGCGTGCTTCGACAGGTCGTCGTACACGACGAGCGCGTCCTTGCCGGCATCGCGGAAGAACTCTCCCATCGCGCAGCCGCCGAACGGGGCGAGGTACTGGAGAGTGGCGGGCGAAGACGCGCCGGCCACGACGACGATCGTGTGCTCCAACGCGCCGTGCTCCTCGAGCGTGGCGACGATCTTCGCAACGGAGGACTCCTTCTGCCCTACGGCGACGTAGATGCAGATGAGGTCCTTGCCCTTTTGATTGATGATCGTGTCGATCGCAACGGCGGTCTTGCCGGTCTGGCGGTCGCCGAGGATCAGCTGGCGCTGGCCGCGCCCGATCGGCGTGAGCGCGTCGATGATCTTGATGCCGGTCTGCACCGGTGTGTCAACGTTCTGGCGCGTGATCACCCCGGGTGCGACGACATCGACCGCGCGGTTCTCCTTGCTGTCGATGGGGCCCTTGCCGTCCAACGGGCGCCCGAGCGGGTCGACGACCCGGCCGATGAGCGCGTCGCCAACGGCAGCCTCGACGATGCGGCCCGTCGTGCGGACCTCGCCGCCCTCTTCGATGCCGGTGTAATCGCCGAGGATGATCGCGCTTACGGTCTCCTCTTCGAGGTTGAAGGCGAGCCCGAACACGTCGTTGCCGAAGTCCAGGAGCTCGGAGGCCATGCAGCCCGCGAGCCCGTGGATCCGCGCGATGCCGTCACCGATCTCGACGACGGTGCCCACGTCCGCGGACTCGGACTGGCCCTCGAAGCTCTTGATCTGGGCCTTGATGATGTCGGTGATCTCTGAAGCGGTCGTTGCCATGGTTTCCCCCTAGCTTCCCGCGAGCTGCGAACGGAGCGCAGCCAGCTGGGCTCGTACTGATGAATCGACCAGGTGATCACCGAGCTGGACCCGCGCGCCGCCGATCAGCCCCGCGTCCACGGTGAATGACGCCTTGATCTGCTTGCCGGAGCTCTTCTCCAGGCGCGTGACGAAGGCCTTCCGCTGCACATCGTCGAGCGGCACGGCGGTCGTGATCTTCGCATTCACGATGCCGGCGCGACGGTCGACGAGGTTCCCGAACGCACGGGCGATGGCTGGCAGCAGCGCGATGCGGTCGCGCTGCTCGAGAAGGAGCAGGACCGAACGGATCGCCTTGGGCTGGCCCTTCGTTGCGGCATCGACGGCCGCGAGCCGGCGCTTGACTGGGACGCTCGGGTCGCGCAGCGCCCGGATGATCTGCGGCGTGATCGCTTCGGCCAGGCTGTCGAGCGACACCCGATATGCGTCGATCGCCTTGTCCGCCTCGGCAAGGTCGAAGATCGCCTCCGCGTACCGTCGGGGCGCTGAGCCGGAGAGGGCCACTAGTTGGACTTCCCGAGCTCGGTGCCGGCTTCGTCGAGCGATCGCTCGATGAGCGCCTGATGCGCCTTCGCGTCGACCTCTTTTCCGAGGATCCGGCTCGCCGCGAGGATGGCCATCGACGCCACTTCTGACCGAAGCTGGGAGAGGGCCTGCTGATGGAGCTGCGCCGCGTCGGTCTTCGCACGCTCGCGGATCCGGTCGCCCTCCTGCTTGGCCTGGGCCCGGATCTCGGCGGCCGCGGCCTCGGCGGCCTGCGCCGCGCGCTCGGACAACGCGGCTGCCTCACGCCGGGCGTCGGCGAGCAGCCGCTCGACCTCGGCCTGCATCTGCGTGCGCTCACGCTTCGCGGCCTCCGCGGTCTCGAGACCCTCGCGGATCCGGTCGGCTCGGGTCTGCAGGGTCTTCTGGATCGGACCCCAGAGGAACTTCTGCAGCAGGAAGAAGAGCAGGAGGAACTGGACGATCGCGACCAGCACCCAATAGGGCTGGACGGACAGTCCGCTGGTCTCCTCGGCGAGGATGCCAAGCAACATCTAGTGGATCTTCGTCCAGAGGAGGATGCCAAGCACGAACGAGAGGATGCCGAGCCCTTCGGCGAGCGCGGCGCCGAGGATCATGTTGGTACGGATCGGGCCCGCGGCGTCGGGGTTACGACCGATCGCCTCGGACGACTTCGCGGTGAGGATGCCGATGCCAAGACCGGGACCGATGACGCCGAGGCCGACGGCGAGGCCGGCGGCAAGACCGTTGAGATCCACGGGTTAGTTCTCCTTTTTCATCCGGCTTCGCCGGATGATCTCTCTCTTTCGCTGTGCGCGCGCGTCCTAGGCGGCAACCGCCTCTGGATGCTGTTCCTCGTTCGCAACTCGATCCGTGTCGCTGTGGCTCCCTTCCTCGCGCGATTCATCGTGCGACTCGATCGCGAGAACGAAGTACATGAGCACGAGGAGCGCGAACACCAGTCCCTGGACGAGACCGATGAACACCTCGAGCCCGACGAACGGCAGCGCGAGACCGGGCACGAACAGGAGCGCGCTCATGACCGTGAGCATGATCTCGCCACCGAACACGTTGCCCCAGAGACGGAGCGTCAGCGTGAGCATCCGGAACACCTCGCTGAAGAGCTCGATGAGCCCGACGAGGATGAAGATCGCCCCGATGAACGGACCGTCCTTGAAGCCACTGAAGTTGAACCACCGCTTCACGTAGCCGGGCCCGAGATGGCGGAAGCCCTCGGTCTGATACGCGAGCCACGACACGAAGGCCATGGCGAAGGTGATGTGGTAGTCGGCCGTCGGCGAATGCAGCCACTTGATCTGGCCGACGAGCGGCACGACCGAGAGCCAGTTCGAGGTGACGATGAACAGGAACAGGGTGCCGAACAGCGGCAGGTACTTGGCGGCCTGCGGTCCGCCGATGCTGACGACGAAATCGCTGAGTCCCTGGACGAGCATCTCCACGGCGTTCTGCAGGCCACGCGGCTGCACGTCCAGCCGTCGGGTCGCGAGGAACGAGACGGTCGAGAGGAGCACGATGACGATGAGCATCGTGAGATGCGCGTTCGTGTACGTGATCGGGCCGACCTCGAAGAGCGGCTCACCCGTGAGCGCGAAGTGGGTCGGGATATCGGGGAATTTGAAGCCCTGCGGGAAGAGGAAATCCACTACCGCTGCTCATCCGCGCGGCGTTCTTCTTCCGCGGTCTCGGCCTGCCACGCCTGGCCGGCCCTGCGCGCCCGGTCGCTCGACGGCGTCACTGGGTTCTCCTCCGCAAAACGCTTGATCACCACGAACACGCCACCACCAGCGGCCGCCATCCCCAGGAAGATCAGACCCAGCAGTCCCCACGGCGAGGTGCCCAGCGCGGCATCGAGCTTGAGACCGAGCCAGGCGCCTAGCGCGATAGGGACCGCGATGATGAGTCCGACCTGGCCCAGGATCGCCGCGTTCAACGCGCTCCACCCGGGGTGCGGAGAGCGGCCAAGTGCCGTCAGTTTATCGGCAAACCGCAGGCGGCGCACACGGGCGGAGCAGCGTGGGTCTAGAGCCAGCCCCGCCGGCGGAAGTACATCACCAGCCCCAGCCCGGCGACCACCATGAACGCGATGGATCCCCAGAACAGGGCCACGGATTCGTAGGGAATGATGGTCACGAAGTTCTGTCCGAAGAAGCCCGTCACGACCGTCATGACCAGAAGGATCGTTGCGAGCGCCGTCAGGACCTTCATCACCTCATTCAGCCGATTCGAGACGGCCGCCAGGTTGGCGTCCACCACGTTGCTCACCAGGTCCCGAAGGGTGTCGATCTCGTCCGTCACGCGGACGACGTGGTCGTACACATCCTGGAAGTAGCGGCGCTCCTCGGGGAGGAAGCAGCCCACGTCACCCCGGCTCAACACCTGGAGGACCTCGCGCTCGGGTGCGACGAGCTTGCG
>JANXXG010000119.1 GCA_025350745.1 Chloroflexota bacterium
GGAGAGCGCCGCGGCCCGCTCGGCTGCGTGAGCTTGGCGGGCCCGTACCCCGCTGGCTCAGAGCAGACAGAATGTCTGCCTGAGTCTTGCGGGGCCCGTAGCTCAGTGGTCCAGAGCGGCGGACTCATAATCTGCTGGTCCCAGGTTCGAATCCTGGCGGGCCCACAGCCATCGCCACGCGCGAGGAGAGGGAGCACGGCAATGGCTACCGCCATGGAGGACCGCACCTGAGCGCGACCATCGCCGACGCCGAGCGGGCGCGAAACACGATCGCGGCGCACATCCAGCGGACGCCGCTCGTCACGAGCCACACGCTCGGGGAGCGGATCGGCGCCGAGGCGTATCTCAAGCTCGAGAACCTGCAGCGCACCGGCTCGTTCAAGGTGCGCGGCGCCACGAACGCGATCCTCCGGCTGAGCCCGGCCGCGCGCGTCGGGGGCGTCGTCACGATGAGCGCCGGGAACGCGGCGCAAGCCATCGCCTACGCCGGACGGGCGAACGGGGTCAAGGTGACGGTCGTCATGCCCGAGACCGCTCCGAAGACGAAGATCGCTGCCACCCGAGGCTATGGCGCCGAGATCCGGTTCGCGGCAGCCATGACGGACCTCCTCCCGATGGTCCAGGAGCTCCAGGCCCAGGGCCTCCATTTCTTGCATCCGTTCGACGACGACGACGTCATCGCCGGCCACGCGAGCCTCGGTCTCGAGATCCTTGAGGACGTCCCCGACGTGGACCTCGTCGTCGTCCCGGTGGGCGGCGGGGGACTCATCTCCGGCGTGGCGCTCGCGATCAAGGCCAAGCGGCCGTCGGCGCGGGTCATCGGTGTCGAGCCCGAGGGCGCCCAGGCCGTCCGCCTCGCCCTCGACGCAGGCCACGTCGTCCGGCTCGAGCGACTGTCGACCATCGCCGACGGCCTCGCCGCGCCATTCGCCGGCGAACGGACCCTCGAGATCATCAGGCGCGACGTCGACGACGTCGTCCTGATCGACGACGAGACCATCCTCGAGGGCCTGCGGTTCCTGGTGACCCGTGTCCGCGTGGTGGCAGAGCCGGCGGGTGCCGCCGCGGTCGCGGCGCTGCTGAGCGGCGCGGTCACGGCGCGGCCGGGCGAGCGGGTCGTGGCCATCGTGTCGGGCGGCAACGTCGACGCCGACCGTCTGGCCGGCTACCTCGCGTGACCAAGGCGACGCTGTACGCGGATGGCGGTGCGCGCGGCAACCCGGGTCCGGCGGGCTCCGGCGCGGTGCTCATGGATGAGCGCGGCGTCGTCATCGCGGAATTGCGTCGGTCGCTCGGCCACGCGACGAACAACGTCGCCGAGTACACCGGCCTGATCATCGGCCTTGAGGAGGCGTTGCGTCGCGGCGTCGACGACCTCGATGTGCGGCTTGACTCGTTGCTTGTCGTCCAGCAGATGAACGGTGTGTGGAAGATCAAGCACCCCGGCCTGCGACCGCTCGCCCTTCGCGCCGGCGAGCTGCTCGCTCGTTTTCCGAGGCGGACCATCGTGCACGTACCGCGCGAGCTCAACACGCTTGCCGACGCGCAGGTGAACCGCGCGATCGATGAGGCCCTTGGCGCGTAACCGGGGATGAGCGGGTCCGATCCACTGACGAGCTTCATCGGCCGCAGCCTCCGCGCGGAAGTCTCAGCAGTGACCGAAGAGATCGTCCAGGACACGACCGAAGCCGAGATCGACCGGGTCCGCTTCACGCAGGACGGCGAGCGCCGCTCACTCATCATCAAACGCGTCCCGCCTCACGCCTCGCTCGAGGTGAAGCTCCTGCCGCACCTCGCGCGAAAGTGCGACCGCGTGCCGGCGGTCTTCGCGCGGGGGATCCCGCCGACCACCGTGGCCGCGTGGCCCTGGCTGCTGATCGAGGATCTGCTCGATGCGCCGTCGGCCGGGCCTGACCTGGACGGCATCATGCTGGCGAAGGTCGCGATCGAACAGGCGGTGCGTGCCGACGGGCCGGCGCTCGGCGCGCTCGGCGTGCCGCGCCTGCCGAGGCGCGGACCGCTCGCGGGCTGGCCCGAGGTCCTCGTGCACGGCGCGCTCCGGCGCTCATATGCGCTCCGGACCGATCGGGGGATCGTCCTGGTCGAATGGCGGCACGCCTCCCTCGGGGCGGGTCTACTTGATGTCGTCCGGCTCGCCCGGGATGCCGGCGTGCCGACCCGGCCCCTCGCCCTGAGCTACGCGGCCGCTGTCGGTCAGCTCCTCGACGACGCG
>JANXXG010000059.1 GCA_025350745.1 Chloroflexota bacterium
GACCCTCGGAAGAAGCGGCTGCGCGACCGAGTTGACGAGGCCTTGCGCCGCCTCCTTTCCGCCCGAGGGGTCACGATCGATTGACCGAGCGAGGCGTGCAGGCCGACCACAGCCGCCAAACGTAACTATGCCCGGCGCACATTGTGCCTCGGTGTGATGTGACCGGATACTGACCCAGCGCCCCACCTCGAGAGACGGAAGGACGTCAACAAGCCATGTGCGGTATCGCCGGCTATTTCAACAAGGTGTCGCATGACGAGCCGATCGGCCGCATCCTCCTGACGATGCTCGAGGCGCTCGGCAGACGCGGACCGGATTCCGCCGGTCTGGCGCTGTTCGGCGCTACCGAGCGTCGTGGCGAGATCTGCTGGATCAAGCTCCCGGAGGACCGGGCGCCGGATGTGGGCGAGCGCGAGCTCTCGGAGCGACTCGCCGCCGTCGGCCGGGTCATCGCATCGGAGCGGCGGGGTGGCCTCGTACGAGCGATCGTCGTTCGGTCATCGACCGTTCAGCAATTCTGCGAGCGCGTCGAGCAAGGTCTGGGCTACGAGGTGGTGAGCCTTGGTCATGCCCTCGAGCTGACGAAGCAGGTCGGCGCTCCCGATAACCTCGACACGAGCTTTGCCGTCGCGGCGTTCCGCGGATCGCATGGCATCGGCCACACCCGTCTTTCGACGGAGAGCAAGGTCGACCTGTCTCACTCTCAGCCGTTCTGGGCCAGGGGCGTCCCGGATCTTGCCACCGTCCACAACGGTCACATCACCAATTACGACCACCTGCGTCGGATCTTCGAGCAGCAGGGCTACCGGTTCTTCACCCACAACGACTCCGAGGTGATCGCGGTGTATCTCGCGGACAAGCTCGCCCATGGCAGCACCCTGGAGCAGGCGATCGTCTCGTCCCTGGATGATTTTGACGGGAGCTTCACATACCTCGCGGCTTCGCCGACGGAGCTGGCGTACGCGCGCGACCCGTTCGCGTTCAAGCCGCTCATCACCGTCGAGACGGATCGCTACATCGCCATCGCGAATGAGGAGATCGCGATCCGCGCGGCTCTCTCGAACGATGGCGTTGCGCACGAGCCGTCCGGACACGTCTACAGGATCTGGCGTCTGGACGCCGTCGGCACACCGGTGGCGGCCTGACGGTGGTCGCTGACCCGACCGTCATCGATTGCGCGACGAGCGGGACGCGCGAAGTCAACCGGCGGTTGCGTGCGGCGCTCGGGACCGGATCGTCCGCGATCGTTCGCAATCCCGGCGCACGGCACAACATCGGCGTCGCTCTCCTCGCGCGCGGCCGCGTCGTCGTCGACGGGAGCGTCGGCTACTACTGCGGCGGCATGAATGACGGCGCGACCGTCCAGATCGAAGGGAGCGCCGGTTGGGGTCTCGCGGAGGGGATGCTCTCAGGGATCGTTCAGGTCGATGGAAATGCCGGCAACGCCGCAGCGGCGTCGATCCGCGGCGGTACCGTCGTCGTGCGTGGCGACTGCGCATCGCGTGCCGGCGTCAACATGAAGGGTGGGCTGCTGCTCATCGGCGGCGACGCGGGCTACATGAGCGCGTTCATGATGCAACGTGGCGTCATCGTCATCAGCGGGAACGCGGGCGACGCGCTCGCGGACTCGATGTACGAAGGCGTCGTGTATGTCGGTGGCGAGATCGCCTCCCTCGGCAACGACGCCGTCGTCACCGACGCGTCCGCTGACGAGCTGAGATCCGTGGGAGACGACCTCGAGCGTTACGGGATGGCCCGCCCGGCCCGTCTTCGCAAGGTCGTCGCCGGTCGAAAGCTTTGGAATTTCGCGAAGCATGAGATGGCGACCTGGCGCGAGGCGCTGTAGCCGTGGACGACGAACGCGAGAGCCCGGTCTACACGCCGCAGGTCATCGCTGAGATCCAGGAGAAGGCGGCCCTTGGACGCTATCGGATCCGTGGCTTCGGCACGCTCCGTGCGCGGCCGCTCCCGTCGTTCGATGACCTGACGTTCCTGCCCGCATCGCTGACCCGTATCCCGCTCGAGGGGTACCGCGAGAAATGTGTCACCACCACGGTCCTGGGGACCCGGTTCGCCGAACAGCCCATGCGGATCGACATCCCGGTGATGATCACGGGCATGAGCTACGGCGCCCTCTCCTACAACGCGAAGGTCGCGCTCGCGCGAGGGGCGAGCGCGGTCGGCAGCTCGACGACGTCAGGTGACGGAGGGATGCTCGAGGCGGAGCGCGCGAACTCGAAGACCATGGTCGTCGAGGTCCTCCCCAGTCGGTACGGCTACA
>JANXXG010000086.1 GCA_025350745.1 Chloroflexota bacterium
CGGCTTCGATCCGAATGCCGCGGAGGTGCCGGTCACAGAGCGACCGCTCATCGACCGCTGGCTGCTGTCCGCGCTCGCGCGACTCGTGCGCGAGTGTCGCGACGCCCTCGATCGCCACGACGCGGCAGCCGCCGCCTACAAGATGGAGGCGTTCTGGGAGGACCTCTCCACTTGGTACGTGCGTCGGAACCGGCGGCGGTTCTGGCAGGCGGCTTCAGGGGCCGACTCGCTCGCGGCGTATCAGACGCTCTACACGGCGCTGACGACACTCGCGCGGCTGTTCGCCCCGGTGATGCCGTTCCTCGCGGAATCGATGTATCAGAACCTCGTGCGCAACGTCCGCGGCGATGCCGAAGCGTCGGTGCACCACACGCCGTATCCGGAGGTCCGGGAGGACTGGGTCGACGACGACCTCGAGCGGCGGATGCGCGCCGCGATGCGCGTCGTCGCGCTCGGTCGCGCAGCACGCTCCGCCGCGGGCGTGAAGACCCGAACGCCGTTGGCCCGGCTCATCGCCGTCTTTGACGCGAACGATCGCGACCACGGCGCGCTCGACGGTCAGGAGGATCTCGCGACGGTGATCTGCGACGAGCTCAACGTGAAATCGTTCGAGGTCCGCGACCGCGCCCTGGGCCTCGTCCGGGAGGTCGTGAAGCCCGAGCTCAAAGCACTTGGCCCAAAGCTGGGCAAGGACCTGCCGCGCGTACGTGCGGCCCTGCAGGCCGGCGCCTACAAGACGGTGGATGGCGGCATCGAGGTCGAGGGTTTCGTGCTCTCGGCGGCCGAGGTGCTGGTCTCCCATGAGGGGACGCCCGGCCACACCGTCGGCAAGGATCCCGGGGCGGTCGTTGCGCTCGAGACCACCCTCACGCCGGATCTCGAGGCCGAGGGCCTCGCGCGCGAGCTCGTGCGCAAGGTCAACGACCTCAGAAAGGACGCGGGCTTCGAGATCGCCGACCGGATCGTGCTCCGCTACGGCGGCGCGATCGCGCCGACGATCGAGCGGTTCGCCGACCTCGTTCGCGGCGAAACGCTTGCCACGTCGCTCTCGCCGGGGCTCCGGGCCACGGGGCACGTGTGGCGTGGTGAGCTCAACGGCGTCGCGACCGAGCTCGAGCTCGAGAGGGTCTAAAGGAGCAACGCGCTTCGCAGGGCGGTCGCGACGAGCCGCGGCGCCCGCCGTCCGGCCGGACCCGTGAGCGCCGTTCGCCAGGTCGGGTAGGAGAGCAGCGCATGCGCGAGCGCGATGCCCTCCGTCGCTCGCACCCGCAGCACGCGGCGCCGGGACAGGCCATCGAGCGTTCGGGTGATGAGCGCGAGCCGGACCGAGTCGAGGTCCCGGAGGATCTCCGCGACCTCGCGCGGCACGCCGCCGGCGGTGAGGGTTTCCAGGGTGGCGCTCTCGGTCCGATAGGTCCGCTCGTGCAGGGCAACAAGCTCGTTCAGGATCGTCACCGGCGTCTCGCCGCGTGGCTGCCAACGCTCGACCTGCCGGCTGATCGCGTCGGCGTGGCGCCGGAGCGTGGCCTGCAACAGCCGTTCTTTCGACGAGGCGTGGAGGTAGAGGGTCCGTCGCGACACGTTCGCGCGCCGCGCGATGTCCGCCATCCGCAGGCCGGCGTACCCGTGCGTGGCCGCCTCCCGGAGCGTGGCCGCCTCGATCGCCGCTCGCGTCCGCGCGCGGCCGCGAGCTCGGGCGCGCTGCTCGTACGGGCGTACATTCACTGCACATAAAGTGTACCGAAATACGAGCGTCGAACGCCGTCGAATGCTAGCGTTGCGGTATGGCAGGGCCGCTCGCCTTCGTCTTTCCCGGTCAGGGATCGCAGTCCGTCGGAATGGGCCGCGCGGTCTATGAAGCCTCGGCGCGAGCCCGCGCCGTCTTCGAGGAGGCCGACCGGATCCTCGGATACAAGCTGAGCGACATCTGCTTCAGCGGTCCGACCGAGAAGCTGGATGACACCCGGATCGCGCAGCCGGCGATCCTCACGACAAGCGTCGCGATCCTCGAGGCGCTCGCCGAGGACGCCTCGACGGCTGGGACACGGATCACGGACGGTCACGAGCCACGCGGTGTCGCGGCGCTTCCGACCGACCTGCGGCCCTCGTTCGTCGCCGGGCATTCCCTTGGTGAGTTCACCGCTCTGGTCGCGGCCGGCGTCCTGACGTTCCCCGACGCGCTCCGTCTGGTCACCGAGCGCGGCCGCCTCGCGGCGACGAAGGGCGCGCGCGGCGCGATGGCGGCGGTCATCGGTCTCTCGGCCGCCGATGTCGAACGGGTGATCGCGACGACCGTGCCGGAAGGACGTGCAGTCGTGGCGAACGACAACGGGCCGGCCCAGGT
>JANXXG010000105.1 GCA_025350745.1 Chloroflexota bacterium
CGCCGCTGCTCCTGGGCTGGCTGCTCTCGTTCCTCTACATCGCCGACATCGCGTACTGGTGGGCCGACGGATCGCCGTCCTCGCGGTATCTCGTCGCGACCGTACCGCTGCTCGTCGTCGCGGTCGCGGGCGGCATCGAGACGATCTGGCTCGCCGGCCGCTGGCGGCCCGCGCTGTCGGTCGCCGCGTGGGGCGCGGCGCTGTGGTCGCTGTACGCGGTGTTCTCGTACGCGATGGAGCCGACCCTGGGATACGACCTCGCGACCGACGTGCGCGCGACGGGCACGGCCGGCCGGTGGTGGCTCTACGTCGGGAAGGTCCTGCGTCCGGATCCCGGGAGCGCGTTCCCCTCGCTCGTCCTCATCGATGCTCGGAGTGTCGCGTTGTCGCTCGCGTGGCTCGCGGTGGCCATTGGCCTTGGCGTCGTCGGTTGGTGGATCGGTCGATCGATCGGCGGACCGACCGAGCCGACCAGGCGGCTGCAGCCTCAGCGACATTGACCGCGGGCGGAAGCCGAGGTGCTCAGGGGCGCGGGAGGTAGAGGCAGCTGTCCTGCAGATCATCGTCCTCGGCACCCTCGACGAGGGCCGCGAGCGCACGGACGATCAGCCCGGTGCCCGCGTGCGTCCGCGGGAATGTCGCGTCGTCCGTGAAGATCACGCCGAAGTGCGTTCCGCCGCGAAGACCGACTTCCTCCACGAGCCGCGCGAAGTCACGCACATTGTTCGTCACGACGACGCGTCGCTCACGCGTGGCCGTTCGAAGCACCGCCTCATCGTCCTGGCCCTCGAGGTCAGGTCGCTCCCGCTGTATCGCCACGGCATCGACATCGCGCCGGCGGAGCTCCTGCGCGATCGCGGAGCTGTATTGCTCGTCGAGCAAGAGCCTCAAGCCTTCGCAACACGGTGACGGGTGCGCGTCTCGCGCTGCTCCAAGACGTGCTTGTAGTTCTCCTGCGCCTCAAGGTGCGCCTTGAGGTCCTGGTCGATCTCGTCTTTGTGGTCGGCGTAGTAGTGCAGGACGGCCTGTACTTCATCCTCGCTGCTCTGGAAATACCGTGCGGTCGCGGCGACATCCTGCCGCTCGCCGCGCCAGGTGCCGATGATGTCGATCACCTGTAGACCAGGCCGCGACGCGAGGACGGCCCGCCTGCCATTCGGGGTCGTCTTGAACGCGATCATCGGATGCTTGTCCATGCGCAGACCCTCCTTGACGTACCGGTTCGCAAGCTTGGATGAGCTCACGTCGGACCGCTCGGCTTGTTCGAGCAGCTCTTCGCGCGTGGCGTCGTCCATGCGGAGCGAGAATGGGGTCGTCATGTAAGACAATGTAGCACATCGTGGACGGCAGAGTCCGTGCGTCGCAGGCGTACTACCGAGCGAGATCGACGAGCGTATCCGTCGGCGTGCGGAGCCCGTGACCGAGCGTGTCGCGCAGCTTCGCGTCCGAGAGCCCCGCGCTCGCCGGCCGCTTCGCGGTGAGCCCGAGCTCCACGGTCGGGCGGGGGACGATGAGACCCTCATCAAGTCCGAACGCGCGGGCGATGAGCCGCGCGAACTCCACACGCCCCATGATCTCGGGCCCGGCGGCGTGGAACGTCCCCGATGCACCTCGATCGATGAGCTCGACCACCGCCGTCGCCAGCGACGCCGCATCGGTCGGCGTGATGACCTGGTCCGACGGCACATCGAAGGTCTTGCCGGCGCGGAGGCGATCGACGAGCTGCCAGACGAAGTTCCTGCGCCGGGCCTCCTGTCCGAACACCCCTGAGATCCGCAGCACGAGGTGGCGCGGCGCCGACGCCGCGAGCTCCTCGAGCGCGACCTTCTGCATCCCGTAGACGTTGATGGGCGAGACCGGATCGGTCTCGCAGTATGGCCCGCGTGCGCCGTCAAAGACGTACTCGCTCGAGAACACCACGAGATTGGCGTCCGGTACCGCGAGTCGCGCGATCGCCGGCCCCTCGACGTTCACCCGCCACGTGCCGCTCGGGTCGCTCTCGCAGGCCTCCACGTACGGCTCGGCCGCGGCGAAGACGATCGTGTCCGGCGCCGTCTCCGCGATGCACGCGCGGACGGCCGCCGCATCGGTGATGTCGAGCGCCACGCCGCCCTCGATGGGATCGCTGTGGAACGTGGCGACGACGTCGCGCTCGCCGAGCGCCGCGCGCACGTGGCGACCAACGAGGCCGGCAGCACCGATGAGGAGTACGCGGTCACCCATGCCCGATACTTTGGGAGGTGACGACCGCGCCGTCCACGTCGGGTGTCGACGTCGACGCGCTCATGAACGAGGTCCGGGCCCGGATCGCGCTGCGGCGCGAGACCGGCCGCTACAACGCCGGGGTGCAAGCCGCACTTGATCGGCCGTTGCCCGGCGGCGCACCGCTCTTCACCGACGACCTCGCAGACCCCCTCAGGGCGCTGCCAGACGTCTTGGACGCCGATCTGACCTACGACCCCCGGAGCCGCAAGCGCTACCTCGGTCCGGTCATCACGCTCGCCCGCCGGACCGCCATCTGGCTGCTCCGGTTCTGGGTCGGCGACATCGTCGAGCGGCAGGACCGGGTGAACCGGCTCCTCTACGCCGCGATCCGGCAGCAGGCCCTCGCCCCGAGCCCGCTCGGCGAAGCGCGCCTGGCGGCCATCGAGAGCGCCCTCGCCCGCCGGGACCGCGATGAGAACGCCGCGAACCTCGAGTGGCGCTACCTGGCGGCGCGGTTCAGCGGTGTCGAATCGCAGATCCGCGCGCAGGCTGAGCCGTTCGTCGCGCTGTTCCCGCGTGGCGGCCGAGTGCTCGATCTCGGGAGCGGCCGCGGCTTCGTCCTCGCGCTCCTCAAAGAGCAGGGCCTCGACGCGTACGGCGTCGACATCGACGGTGCAGCCGTCGCCGAGTCACGCGGCCGTGGGCTCGACGCGCGTGAGGATGACGCCGAGGCGCACCTCCGCTCGCTCGCCGATCACAGCCTCGACGGCATCTACTCGGCGCACGTGGCCGAGCACGTGCTTCCGGGCAAGCTCGTCGAGATCCTGCGCCAGGCCCGGCGCGTCCTGAAGCCG
>JANXXG010000140.1 GCA_025350745.1 Chloroflexota bacterium
GTCCCGGGGTTCGATCAGGCCGCGGTCGAGAAGGCCCGCAAGGCGGGCCGCTTCCTGGCGAGGGGCCTGAACGCGTCGCCGGGCGCCGCGACCGGCCGCGCGGTGTTCGACGCCGATCGCGCGGTCGCGCTGAAGGGGCAGAAGCAGCTCGTGGTGCTGGTGCGGCCGGAGACCTCGCCCGATGACTTCCACGGCATGATCGCCGCCACAGGGATCCTGACCGCGCGCGGCGGTTCAACGTCGCACGCCGCCGTGGTCGCGCGCGGCCTCGGCTTGCCGTGCGTTGCCGGCTGCGCGGAGCTATCGATCGACCTGCACAAGCGCGAGATGCGCGTGGGGAACACCGTCATCAAGGAAGGCGACGCCATCTCGATCGACGGGACGACCGGAGAAGTGTTCGCCGGTGAGCTCCCGACGAACCCGCCGAACTACGACAAGGAGACCGAGCTCATCGAGCTCCTCTCGTGGGCCGACAAGCGGCGCCGTTTGGGAGTCTGGGTGAACGCCGACACGCCCGGCGAGTGCATCGAAGCGCGGAAGCTCGGCGCCGAGGGCGTGGGGCTCGCGCGGACGGAGCACATGTTCCGCCAGGCCGAACGCCTGCCGTTCGTGCAGGACATGATCATGGCCGACACCGAAGCGGGCCGTAAGGCCGCGCTCGCGAAGCTCCTCCCGTTCCAGCAGGGCGACTTCCGTGAGATGTACAAGGCGATGGACGGTCTGCCGGTCGTCATCCGGCTCATCGACCCTCCGCTACACGAATTTCTGCGCGAGTTCGCGGATGTGAACGTGGACATCGCGGTCGCCGAGGCCACCGGTAAGGACGGCCCCGAGATCGACAAGCAGCGGGCCATCTGGCGGCGGCTCGAGCAGATCCACGAGGACAACCCGATGCTCGGGTTGCGCGGGTGTCGGCTGTTGCTCGTCTATCCGGAGATCCTGGAGATGCAGATCCGCGCGATCCTCGGCGCGGCCGCGGACAGCGCGGAAGCGGGTGTGAAAGCGAAGCCCGAGATCATGATGCCGCTCGTGGGCACGATGGGGGAGCTCGACCGGCTGCTGGAGCAGGTGACGTCGGTCGCAGACGCGGTCCAGAAGGAGCGCGGCCGGAAGATCGCCTACAAGTTCGGCACGATGATCGAGATCCCGCGGGCCTGCATCATCGCCGACGAGATCGCGACCAAGACCGAGTTCTTCTCGTTCGGGACGAATGACCTCACCCAGACCGTGCTCGGCATCTCGCGCGACGATGCGCAAAAGAGCTTCCTCACGAAGTACGTCGAGCAGCGGATCATTCCCGACGACCCGTTCCAGGTCATCGACCAGGGTGGCGTGGGCGAAATGATGAAGATGGCTGTCGAGCGAGGGCGCAGGACCAAGCCCGGCCTCAAGATCGGGATCTGCGGCGAGCACGCCGGTGAGCCGAGCTCGGTGGCGTTCTGCCACAAGATCGGGCTCACCTACGTGTCTCCGTCGACCTACCGCGTCCCGGTCGCGCGGCTGGCCGCGGCGCAGGCGGCGATCGCCGGCGGGGAGCGCGACCGCTAGGACGTCGGGGGCGTCCGGTAACCTGTAGCCGCGATGGCCACCGTGACGGACCTCACTGCCAAGCTCTCTCGAACGAAGTCCGTCGCCGCGCTGCGGATCCGCGAACGGCAGGAGGAGGCCGAGCGCGCGATCCTCGCCGCCTACGCGACGAAGAGCGCGGACGCGAAGCGCGACCAGCCCGAGGATCCGTCGCCGACGCGGACCGCGTTCCAGGTCGATCGCGACCGGATCGTCCACTCAAAGGCCTTCCGCCGGACGAAGCACAAGACCCAGGTCTTCCTGGCCCCGGTGGGGGACCACTACCGGACGCGCCTGACCCACATCCTCGAGGTGAACTCCATCGGGCGCGCGATCGCGACCGCGCTGCAGTTGAATGAGGACCTGCTCGAGGCGATGGCCCTCGGTCACGACATCGGCCACACCCCGTTCGGACACGTTGGCGAGGAGCTGCTCGCGCGATTCCTGCCCGATGGGTTCCGCCATAACCAGCAAAGCGTCCGGATCGCCGAGCGGATCGAGA
>JANXXG010000138.1 GCA_025350745.1 Chloroflexota bacterium
ACCCAGCCCGTCATGGCGCACCGCCGACGTCTTGCCGTGGCGCGGCTCGGGCGCGCGGACCACGGCCGCACCGAAGGCCACCGCCGCGCACTGCAGCCCCAGGCAGACGCCGAGCGTCGGGATCCCGCTCTCCGGCGCAGACCGTACGAGGTCCACGGAGCGCCCGGCGACCTCCGGGCGCCCCGGGCCGGGCGAGATGACGACCCGGTCGGGCCGAGCCGCCACCGCGGCATCGAGCCGTCGGTCGTCGGCGCGGAGCACCATCACGTCGGCGCCCAGCGTGCCGAGCGCCTGCGCCAGGTTGAAGGTGAACGAGTCGTAGTTATCCACCAGGAGCACCCGCATCATCCGCGCACCGGCTTCCCGTCGACGAGCTCGATCGCGCGCAGCAGGGCTCCGGCCTTTGCGCGAGTCTCCGCCTCCTCGGACGCGGGATCCGAGTCGGCCACGATCCCGGCGCCCGCCTGCACGCGACACACGCCATCGGCGATGAGCGCGGTCCGGATGGCGATGCACGTATCGAGCGTGCCATCGAAGCCGAGGTAGCCGACCGCACCGGCGTAGGTCCCACGGCGATCGGTCTCGAGCGTCGCGATCCGCTCCATCGCCCGGATCTTGGGCGCTCCGGAGACCGTGCCCGCGGGGAAACACGCCCGGAATGCGTCGAGCGCGTCGAGCTCATCGAGCAGCGTGCCCTCGACGACCGACGTGAGGTGCATCACGTGGGAGAACCGGTCGACCCGCATGAGCTCGGGCACCCGGACGGTGCCGGGCTTCGAGACCCGGCCGACATCGTTGCGACCCAGGTCGACGAGCATCACGTGCTCGGCCCGCTCCTTCTCCGATGCGCGGAGCTCGGCCTCGTTCACGGCATCTGCCGCCGGATCAGCGCCGCGCGGGCGAGTGCCGGCGATCGGGTGCATCACGATCGTTCGCTCGCCCGCCGCCCCCTCGACGCGCACGAACGGCTCCGGCGACGCGCCGACAAGCGTCTGGTCGGCCGTCTCAAGCAGGAACATGTACGGCGACGGATTCACGTGCCGGAGCGCGCGGTACAGCGCGAGCGGCTCGGGGGCGGGTCTGATATCGAAGCGCTGGGCGAGCACGATCTGGATGCAGTCACCCTCCGCGATGAGCTCACGGGCCCGTTGGACGAGCCCTTCGAAGCCGGCCGGGGTCAGGTTCGATCGGAGGGTGCGCGTCACGCGCTCCGGCGCCGGAAGGACGAGCGGGCCATCGAGCAGGGCGTCGATCTCGGCGATGCGCCGCTCCGCGCCGGCCTGATCGCCATCGGCCGCGTGCGCGATCACCAGCATCGTGTGTCGCAGATGGTCGAACGCGACGACCGTGTCGTAGATGCCAAAGACCCCATCGGGCACCTCGAGCGGATCGTTGGCCGCGAGCGGCAGGTGCTCGAAGTGCCGGGCCGCCTCGTAGCCGACGAACCCCACTGCGCCGCCGGAGAATCGCGGGAGGCCTGCGCCGCCGACCCGGCGATACCTGGACATCGCGGCGCGCAGCGCGAGGAGCGGGTCGGCATCGCGCGACACGATCGTCTCTCGAGGAGCGACGCCGATGAACGAGTACCGTCCCATGCGTTCGCCGCCCTCGGCGCTCTCAAGGAGGAACGCGCCGCCCAGCCGTCGGAGCTTCGCGTAGGCGGAGACGGGGGTCTCCAGGTCGGCCATGCGCTCGCGGACGACCGGCTCCAGGACGATTGGATCCAACCGGATCACGCTTGCGACCGCATTCGCCATCGCCGGTCCTTCCCGGTCCCTGTTCCTGAAAAACAAAGACCCTCGCTCCCATCTCGGGACGAGGGTCGTGGTGCCACCCGATCTTGGCCGCGCCCCCCACGAATGAATGGTGAGTGCGGCCCTCAGCCTGCGCGAACACGCAGCGCCCGGCGATAACGGCGGGCCACCGGCCGCAGCTAGTTCGAGGTGCGTCACCTCGATTCGCCGCGGCGTCTCGCGGGATCCATTCGCCGGCGTCCCGCGTCCCGGCTTACACCTGTCCCGGTTCGCTACACGCCTTTTGCCGGCTACTCGTTCCCGCTGATAACGACGTTGGCCTAATGCTAGCGCGGTCCGCAACGGCCGGGCAAGCCAGCGCCGAACGGAAGAGGGACAGATGGGCAGGCCGCTTGCTCCCTACGCTCGCCCCATGGCTATTCGAGACGTCGCCGCTGGTCCGGGCCGCCCGCTTGGGCCGATGGCGGTGCGCTCGACCCTGCCCGACTACCCGCCGGCGAAGATCCGCGAGATCCTCAGTGGGCTACCGACCGCCACCGGGTACACGGTCGCGGTGAAGCAGCTCCGCTGGCGGAGCCGGCCGCACCTCGTGGCGTTCACGTTCTGGGACAGCCCCGACATGCTGATCCAGGTGCCCGAGCCGTTCCGGCCGTTCCGCGAGCTCGTCGACCTCGGGACGCGCGGCGTGCCGCTCGTGCCGTTCCGGAACCGGCGCGAGGTGATCCGGTTCCTCTATCTCCACGAGTTCTGCCATTGGTGGCTGTATCTCACCCCCGGGTGGGGCACCTCGGCCGAGGTG
>JANXXG010000176.1 GCA_025350745.1 Chloroflexota bacterium
CGGACGTGAGAACATGAATGAGCCTGACCTCGCCCACTCGCTTCTGCGGTCCGCGCGGACCATCGCCGTGGTCGGGTACTCCCAAAAGCCTGATCGCCCGAGCAACTCCGTGTCCGCGTACCTCCGCCGGCAGGGGTACCGCGTCATACCGGTGAATCCGCAGCTACGCCGCGCCACGGTCGACGGCGAGCAGGCCTACGACCGGCTGGCCGACATCCCGAAGAGCGAGACGGTCGATTTCGTCGATGTGTTCCGCCGCGGAGAGTTCCTCGACGATGTCGTGAACGACGCGGTCGACGCCGGGATGACCGCGCTCTGGTTCCAGCTCGACCTTGGGAACCAGGGAGCGGCGTCGCGAGCGGAGGCCGCGGGGATGCAGGTCGTGTGGGACCGCTGCACGGCGATCGAGCATCGCCGCCTCGTGCCTAGACCTACCAGCGGCTCCGCGGGGTGAGCGCCGCCTCTGTCGTGACATCTTCGCCGCCGACGACGCGCGACCAGAACGGATCGAGCTCGAACCGTGCGTTCGCACTGCGAAGGGTCGTGATGAGCTCCGCGAACTCGGCGATCCGGTAGGGCTTCGTGTTCACCTTTACGGTCGTGTCACGCCCGCGGGCGACGAAGTGCGGCGCTGAGACGCCCGAATGCGCCGCCGGGTAACGCTTCGCGTCGATGCGCTGGAGCGCTCCCACCGGAACGCTCTCGCGGTGGGTACCGAACATCGTGCGATACACAAGCTCGTCGCCGACGATGCGCAGGTCGGTGAAGTACAGGTAGTTCACGACGACCAGCGCGTTGAGGGTCAACAGGGCGACCCCGATCGATGCCATGACCGGGTCGCGGCCGGCGGCCCCGAACACGAGGATGCTCAGGCCGGCCAGCGGGAACAGCGTGTACGACGGCCACAGGATGAGCATGTCGGGCCGGAGCGGTTTCATGCGCGGAGTTTAGGTCGGGTCACGGGACCGCCGCCTTTGCCAGACAGCGGGTGACTCGCACGCCCGCGTTGCGGTGGCACGGCATGTGCGTCGATGCTGGCACGTGGAACGACAGGATCGGGCGGAAGCACAGGTGACCGCCAACGAACGCTTGGACCAGGCGGTCAAGGAAACGACCCACGGCTCGTCGGTCCGGGCGCGGTTCGGCCGGATCGCGACAAAGGTGTCGAACGCGACCGGGTCGGTGTGGGCATTCAGCGCCGCGCTCCTCATCATCATGGTCTGGATCGTGACCGGTCCGATCTTCGGGTTCTCGGACACCTGGCAGCTCGGAATCAATACCGGCACCACGATCGTGACCTTCCTGATGGTCTTTCTGATCCAGAACACCCAGAACCGCGACGCGAAGGCCACCCAGCTAAAGCTCGACGAGCTGATCCGCGCCATCGACGCCGCCCGCAACGAGTTCATTGATGCCGAAGACGAGCCCGAGGAGCAGATCGAACGCGAAAAGCGCGCGATCCTCGCCGAGAAGCACAGGGCGCCACAGCCATCGCGCAACGGGGAGCCCACGCCGCGCCGGTAGTCCTGTTGCCACGGCTTCGCGGATGTGCGAAGAAGAGGGGATGGCGGCTGGCGAGGGTAAGGGATGGGCGAAGGGGCGAACGGCGAAGGGCGACCCGCGGATCGCGCGAGCCGCCGCCGCGCACCGCGGGAAGCGATACGTTCCCAGGGCCGCTCCCGGCACCGACCGGCGCCGAGCGTCGCCAGTCGTCGACCTCACGTGGAGTCCGCCTCTGGCATACGCGGTCGGCTTGATCGCGACGGATGGAGGGATCGACCGAGGAGGCACTATCGGCTTTCCGAGCGCCGACCGTGAGCTTGTCGCGCACCTTCTTTCCTGCCTGGGCAAGAAGAACAAGATCAGTCGCGTGCGCTCGCGCACTGGCGGTGTGTACTACCGGACGCAGATCGGCGATGTCGCATTCTGTCGCTGGCTCGCCGCTATCGGGATCGGCGAGCGGAAGAGTCTGACGATCGGGCGTCTCAACGTCCCCGACGAGCACCTGCTCACGGTCGCTCGCGGCCTCCTCGACGGAGATGGCTCCATCATCAACAAACTCGCGCGGGCAGACGTTCACCGGCGCGATGACTACTACTGGGAGTATCTCCAGACGAAGTTCGTCAGCGGAAGTCGCCCCCACCTCGAGTGGCTCGAGGAGCGTCTCAGGGAGGCGCTGGGTATCGACGGCATCATCATCACGCGGGCAGCAAGGGGCAGGAAGCAGGCTTGTTACACGTTGCGATATGGCAAGAAGTCGAGCCATCGCCTCCTGCCCGCGCTCTATCGCGATCAGACCGCCCCACGCCTGACGCGGAAGTGGCGAATCTGGGCGCGCTACCGGCAGCAGCATCCCGGGCTCGCGATTGATAAAATGGTCCGGCTGGCCCAGGTGGTGAAATGGTAAACACGCATGTCTGAGGGGCATGTGCCCGAAAGGGTTTGCGGGTTCAAGTCCCGCCCTGGGCACCGATCAGCGCGACGTTAGAGGACCCGCTTTGACCACTTCCCGCTTCTGAAGCGCAGGGTCAGGATGACTGCGCGCACGCAGTAGTCCACGAGGACCGCGAGCCAGATCCCGGCGAGACCGAGCCCGAGCGGGAACGCGAATAGCACGGCGAGCGGCACCCGCACGACGAACCAGTTCACGATCGTCGTCGCGAGCGTGAAGCGCGTATCACCTGAGCCGCGGAGCGCACCGCCCATGGTGAAGTTGATGGCCTGCGCCGGCTGCGCGAGACCGATGAAGATGAGCGCGCCGACACCGGCCGTGATCATCGACTGATCGTTCGTGAAGATCCCGATGAACACGCGCGGGAAGAGCGCGAGGATCGCGCCCGCGGCGCTCGTCCAGATGATCGCCATCCGCGTGGCGGCCCATCCGGAGCGCATCGCGCGCACGGGATCTTCACGAACGATCAGTCGATGATCACGGCCGGTGTCGGCGCGCTCATCTTCATCGGTCTCGCGCAGCCGGCGCAGGCCATCAACTTCACCATGGGCGGTGCGCTCCGCGGCT
>JANXXG010000201.1 GCA_025350745.1 Chloroflexota bacterium
AGCGATCGCGTACAACGCGTTCCACAGCTGGGCGTTGGGCCTCGTCCTGCTCGCCCTCGGTCTGGTCGGCGGGAGCGACATCGTGGTGGTCGCGGCAAGCGTGCTGATCGCGCACGTCGGCATGGACCGGATGGCGGGCTACGGTCTCAAGTACCCGACCGCGTTCACGGACACGCACCTCGGCCGGATCGGCCGGACGCGGAGCGTCTAGTAGGTCCGGCCCCGCTGGCGGGCGATGTCGAACTTCGCCGTCTTCGCGACCGCCATCACCGCCATGACCCCGGCCTGGACCGGATCGCTCACGATGAGGTCCGCGGCCTGTGGAACGGAGCCAGCCATATTCAGACTGATGACGAGGATCCCGCGGGCTCGGACCTCCTCGACGGCCTTCGTGATCTCGCCACCCATGAGCGCGCCTGCGAGCACGAGGGCGACCGCGCGTGGCAGACGCGCGACCGCACGCACCGCAGCCGCGAGGTTCTCCTCCCCGACGATCGGGATGGTGTCCACGCTGATCTTCTCGCCGCGGATGTTGTGGCGGTCGGCTTCTGAGATCGCGCCGAGAGCGACCTGCCCGACCTGAGCGCCGCCGCCCACGACGATGATCCGCTTGCCGAAGATCTCGGACATCGAGGGCACCAGCTCGACGGCGTCGAGGGCATCGAGCCCGCGCAGCTCGGCGAGGAGCTTCGCGCCCGTCGTGCTCGGTGGAAGGTCGACCTCGACGTGCACGCGAGCGCGATCGCTGCCGCGCTCCGGGATGTCGATGCCCGTGATGTTGCCGCCGTGCGCCAGGATCACCTTGGTGATCGCGTGCAGGATGCCGGGCCGATCTGCGCCCTCATAGACGAGCGCGATGTGCTCTCCGATGTCAGTGGGCTCAGCCGGCTTAGCCAAGAACGCGCTCCCGCAGCGATGTGATCCGTCCGGTGTTGAACCCGAGCCAGTGCATCCGCCCGAGATAGCGTGCGTGCTCCACCTTCATGCAGCGATCCATCACGACATCGAGGCCACCCGCCGCCGCGGTCGCCGCGCCCGCGGCGCTGATCACGCCGAACTGCAGCCAGAGCGCCTTCGCCCCGATCGCGACCGCCTCACGGGCGATGTCGGGCACCGCGTCCGGCCGGCGGAAGACGTCGACGATGTCCACCGGGAACGGGATGTCCGTGAGGCTCGGAAACGAGCGCTCGCCCAGGATCTCCTGCTCGCGCGGGTTCACCGGCACGATCTTGTAGCCATGACGCTTCAGGTAGAAGCCGATGAAGTTCGATGGACGCAGCGGATCCTTCGACAGGCCCACGATCGCGACGGTCCGGGCGGCCCGAAGGATCTTGAGGATGACCGTCGGGTCCTGATAGGCGACGGTCACAGTGTCGCCGCCAGACCGCGCTCGAGGTCGCGGATGAGGTCGGCCGCGGTCTCGAGCCCGACCGACAGACGGATCGTCCCCGGCCCAACGCCCGCGGCGGCGAGCTCCGCATCGTTCAGCTGGCGGTGCGTCGTGCTGGCGGGATGGATCACCAGGCTCTTCGCATCGCCCACATTCGCAAGATGGCTCCAGAGACCCAGGTGCTCGATGAACGTCTGGCCCGCGGCGCGGCCGCCGACCAGGTCGAACACGAAGATGGAGCCGGCGCCTTTCGGGAGGTAGCGCCGCACGAGCTCCTTGTACGGGCTCGCGGGCAGGCCGGGGTAGCGCACGCCCGCGACGGCCGCGTGTCCGGCGAGGAACGTGGCGACGGCCGTCGCGTTCTCGACGTGCTTCGCCATACGGAGCGGCAGGGTCTCGAGGCCGAGGAGGAACAGGAACGCGTTGAACGGCGAGAGCGCGGCACCGAGGTCGCGCAGGGACTCAGCGCGCAGCTTCATGAGATAGCCGTACATGCCGAAGGTCTCGTGGAACGCCAGGCCGTGATATGCGGGCGAGGGATCGGCGACCACCGGGAAGCGGCCGTTGGACCAGTCGAACGTCCCGGCCTCCACGACGATGCCGCCGATGCTCGTGCCGTGGCCACCGATGAACTTCGTCGCCGAGTGGACCACGATGTCGGCACCGTGCTCTATCGGCCGGCAGAGGTATGGCGTCGCGAAGGTCGAGTCGATCATCAATGGAGCACCGTGGCCGTGTGCGATCTCGGCGACGCCCGCGATGTCAAGGACGTTGCCTCCCGGGTTCCCGATCGTCTCGCCATAGAGGACCTTCGTGTTGGGCAAGAGCGCGCCCCGCCAGTTGGCGAGATCGTCCGGATCGACGAAGGTCACGCCGATGGAGAGCTTCCGCGACAGGTGCTTCAGCTGGGTGACGGTGCCGCCGTACAGCGCGCTGGACGCCACGATGTGGTCGCCCGGCGTCAGCATGGTGAACAGGGCGGCGGCCTGCGCCGCGAGGCCGCTGGCGAACGCGACCGCACCGGCGCCGCCCTCGAGGCTGGCGACGCGCTCCTCGAAGACCGCGGTGGTCGGATTCATGATCCGCGAGTAGGTGTTCCCGTACTCCTGCAGATTGAAATAGGCGGCCGCCGACTCCGGGTCCTCGAAGACGTACGACGTCGTTTGGAAGATCGGGACCGCGCGCGCGCCGGTGTACGGATCCGGCCGCTGGCCGGCGTGGATCGCGCGGGTGTCGAACCCGAACTCGCTCGTCCCGTCCTCGCCGCTCATGTCCGTTGCTCCCCCACCTGATCCACGTGGTCCAGGAACCGCCGGATCCTTTCGGTCATCGTCCGCTCCTCGAGGAGGAACGAGTCATGACCGTAGTCCGCTTGGATAGTGACATGCTCGACGTCCTTTCTACTGGCGCGGAGCGCCGCGGCGATCTCCTCGGAGTCGGCGGGCGGATAGAGCCAGTCCGACGAGAACGACAGGAGCAACGTCGCCGCGTCCACGCCGGCAAGGGCGCGCTCGAGCGACCCGCCGCCGTACGAGCGGGCCAGGTCGAAGTAGGTGAGCGCCCGCGAGATGTAGAGGTACGCGTTCGCGTCGAACCGGGCGGCGAACGAGTCGGCCTGGTAGCGCAGATACGACTCGACCTCGAAGTCGGGTTCGGTCAGGTCGTAGCGGGGGGCGTCGCCGCCGCCCTGGAACCGGCGCGCGAACTTCTCGCGCACCGCCTGGGACGACAGGTAGGTGATGTGTCCGACCATGCGCGCTGTCTTGACGCCCGCGGCGGGCTGGCGACCGGTCCCGTAGTAGGCGCCGCCCTGCCAGTCGGGATCGCTGGTGATCGCGGTGCGCGCGATCGCGTTCCAGGCCACGCCCTGCGTACCGAGCCGGGCCGTGCTCGCGACCGGCACGATCGCCCGGATCGCGTCCGGGTACGCGACGGCCCACTCGAGCGCCTGCATTCCGCCGAGCGATCCGCCGCTCGCGGCGAACAGCCGCTCGACGCCGAGCTCGTGGAGGAACGCGCGCTGCGCGCGGACCATGTCGCCGACGGTGATGACCGGGAAGGTGGCCCCGTACGGCTCCCCGGTCGCGGCATCGATCGACGACGGGCCGGTGGACCCGCGGCACGAGCCGATGATGTTGGTGCACACGACGTGGTAGCGATCGGTATCGAAGGCCTTGCCCGGGCCGATCATCCCGTCCCACCAGCCAAGGCCGCTCTTGCCGCGCTCCGCAGCGCCGACCCCGTCCACCGTCGTCGGCGCGTTCGGGTCGTCACTCCATCCGGCGGCGTGTGCGTCGCCCGAGAGCGCATGGCAGACCAGGATCACGTTGTCCTTCGCCGGCGCGAGCGTCCCGTAGGTCTCGTACGCGATGCGCACGCCCAGAAGCTCGCGGCCGGAGTCCAATGGAAGAGGGTCGGGCAGGTAGAGGTGCTGCGTCCGGATCGTCCCGGCCGAGCCGCTCGAGTCAGACGACCGCATCGAGCACGCTCCGTTCGAGGTGCAACGCTTCGAGAAGCGCGACGCGCAGGCCGAGCAGGCTCGGATCGCGGCGATCCCGCGGACGGCGCGGCGCGACCCGGAGCACGTCGATGACGCGCGCCGGACGGTCGCTGAACAGGATGACGCGGTCGGCAAGATAGACGGCCTCGTCCAGATCGTGGGTCACCAGGACGAGCGTCGGCCGGTACCGCGACCACGCCGCGAGCAGGTGGTCTTGAAGCCGCATGCGGGTGAACGCGTCGATCGAGCTGAACGGCTCGTCGAGGAGCAGCACCTGGGGCTCGGTGACCAGCGCCCGCGCGAGCGCCGCTCGCTGGGCCATCCCGCCCGACAGCTCCTTGGGGAGCGCCTGCGCGAAGTCCGCGAGCCCGACGACCCCGAGCGTGTCGCCGACCAGCTCGCGGGCGCGCTCGGACCGGCGGTCCGGCAGGCCGAAGGCGACGTTGTCCCCGAGCGAGAGCCAGGGAAAGAGCCGGGGTTCCTGAAAGACGACCCCGACCGAACGATCCGGACCGCGCACCTCGCGGTCGCCGACCTCGATCCGGCCTTCGAACTCGACATCAAGACCGGACACAAGTCGGAGCAGCGTGCTCTTCCCGCAGCCGGA
>JANXXG010000234.1 GCA_025350745.1 Chloroflexota bacterium
CAGGCTCGCTGGGCTGGTTGGGAAGCGGCTCGTTCGGTTCGTTGGGGTCGGGCTCGTACGGCTCGGGCTCGCTCGTTGCGAACGTTGGGGCTTGGGTCCGCATCATGACGTCCAGGGTTCAAGAACGGTGCCGACCCCTCACGACATCTTGGACGCCCGCGCGGTCTGGAGCAGCTCGCGCAGCTTGAGGTCGGTGGCACGCAGCTCGGCCTCCAGCTTCTTTGCCGCGGTGATATCCGCGAAAGTGATCACGACGCCGTCGATCCTGTTCTCCAACGTGCGGTAGGGCATGACGCGCACGGTGAACGAGCGTCCGTCCCCCGAGGCGACCGCTTTCTCCTTGAACGCCAGCGTCCTCAGCACCTCGTGCACATCGGTGACCAGCTCAGGATAATCGAGCCTGCTGACGATGTCGGTGATGGGACGGCCGACATCGCTGGGGATCAGCTTGATGATGGACGCTGCCTTGGTCGTGAAGCGGCGGATGCGAAGCGTGTCATCGAGAAACACCGTGGCGATGTCGGTGCTGTCGAGGAGGTTCTTCATGTCGCTGCTGGCCCGGGAGAGCTCGTCCACCTTCGCCTGAAGCTCGTGGTTGATCGTCTGGAGCTCCTCGTTCATCGACTGCATCTCTTCTTTGGACGTGGTCAGCTCTTCGTTCGTGGATTGCAGCTCCTCGTTGGTGGACTGCAATTCCTCGTTGGCCGACGTGAGCTCTTCCTGCGAAGTTTGCATCTCTTCGCGCGTCGTTTGCAGCTCTTCCTGGGCGTGCTGGAGCTCCTGGTCCATCCTCGCCGCGCGCTTGCTCTCGGCGCCCCGAGCAGACTTCCGGGGCGCTCTCTGGAGCTCGGGCGTGGCTGCGTCCGTGAAGACGATGAGCACTGTTCCCCCCATCCCCTCGGGCTCGGTGAGCGGATGGGCGGTGATGTCCACGACCTGGGCTTCGCCGTCGGTCGCCACCTTCGCGCCTTGAACCGTGATCGAGGTACGGAGCTTGACCGCCTTGTTGAAGGCCTGGGTCAACGCGTAGCGGAGCCCCGGGCGGGCCATGGCAAAGAGGTTCCAGTTGGCCTGACCGGCGGCCGGCTCCAGGTACTTGCCGGTCCTCCCGCTGACATAGAGGATGTCGCCCTTCTGCCCCGTCAGCACCGCCGCCGGCGCGTAGCGTTGCAAGATCAATCGGTCCGCGACCGACTGGAGGTTGAGGCTGCGAGCTTTGGGCTGTGCGGTCTTGCTGCGGTCCAGCTCGCGAAACGCGGCGGGAAACTCGACCAGCTCCGCCGGCCGCGAGCCGATGCTGCTCTCGACGCGCTGGTAGAGGCGCGTCTTGTGGGTACCAGGCAGCGGCACGAAGAGATCGGTCTTGCCGACGGTCTCCGAGCTCCCGAGCATCAGGATGCCGCCTTGATTCAGGCTGTAGTGGAAAAGCGGCGTGAGCTTTCTCTGAAGCTCCGCGTCCAGGTAGATGAGCAGGTTCCGGCACGTCAACACATCGAGCTTGGTGAAGGGCGGGTCCATCACGAGGTTCTGGTTGGCGAAGATCACCATCTCGCGGATCTCTTTGCCGACCCGGAAGCCGCTCTCCTCCTGAACGAAGAACCGGGCCAGGCGCTCCTCCGAGACATCGGCGGCGATGTTGGGCGGATAGACACCCTGCCGAGCCTTCTCGATGGCGTTCTTGTCGAGGTCCGTCGCGAAGATCTGGAGCGGAGGGACCCTGCCCGAGATCCGCTCCGCCGCTTCTTTGAAGACCATCGCCAGGGAATAAGCTTCTTCCCCCGTCGAGCAGCCAACGGTCCACGCCCGGAGGGCGGCAGCGTTCGAGCGGGCTTCCAGCAGCGCTGGCAGGGCCTCGTCTCGCAGACGGTGCCACGCCAGGGGGTCGCGGAAGAAGCTGGTAACGCCGATCAATAGCTCCTTGAAGAGCAGCTCGGCTTCATTGGGATTCTCCCGCAGGTACCGCACGTAATCGGCAATCCTGCCGAGCTGGTGAAGGCCCATCCGGCGCTCGATGCGGCGGTAGACGGACGCCTTCTTGTAGAGGGAGAAGTCGTGTCCCGTCTGGGCGCGCAGCAGGATCACGACCTTTTCGAGGGCGCCTTGCTCGTCGCGCGCGAGGTCGACCATCGGTCGGGCGAGCAGCGGCACGTGGTTGAGATATGCCACGATCTTGCCGGCCAGCTCATCGGCCGGCGCGATCACATCCGCGAGACCGGAGTCGATGGCGCTGCGGGGCATGCCGTCGAATTTGGCCGACGCTGGGGCCTGCACGAAGACCGCGCCGGCCTTCTCCTTGATGGCCCGGATACCGAGCGTTCCATCGGAGCCCATGCCCGAGAGGATGACGCCGAGGGCGCAGCCTTGTCGATCATCCGCCAAGGAACGGAAGAAGTAGTCGATGGGCAGTCGCAGGCCGCGTGGCGTCGCCGGTTCGAGCAGATGGAGCACGCCATTGAGGATCGAGAGGTCCCTGTTCGGTGGAATCACGTAGACGTGATCGGGCTCGACCTTCATCAGATCCTTGATCTGAAGGACGGGCATGGTGGTGGCACGCCCCAGCAGCTCCACCAACATGCCCTTGTGCGTCGGATCCATGTGCTGGACCACGACGAAAGCCATCCCGCTGTTGGCGGGGACGTTCCTCAGAAACGAGTCGA
>JANXXG010000143.1 GCA_025350745.1 Chloroflexota bacterium
GGCGATCGTGGCGACCGTCCCGGTTTGGAAGCTGATGGGGTTGCTGGGCTAAACGTTCCCGCGCGCGATCTGCATGAGATGTTCCGGGTCCGGCTCACCGGCGACAGGAACTGCCGGATGATCTGCGGACCGCAGCCCCGGCCGATCTCGGCAGGCTCGCCGAAGAACAGATCGGCGGCTGACGTGCGGCTCCACGAGCCAGCTACGGATCAGCGGAAGATCCGCCTCCGTCAGTGCCGGAAAGGCGTACTCAGGTACCCGCGTACTCCCGGATGCCGAGCTTGTCGAGCGTTTCGGGCGACGGGACCCCGTCGTCGGACCAGCCGCGGCCGCGGTAATAGGCGCGCACCTGCTCCGCGACATCGTCCGCATCGAGCCGGACCCGCGAAAGCACACCTGACACATGCGGCTTCATCGCCTGCTCCGGCAGGACGTCGTCGGCCGACCCGAAGCCTTCACGATTGTTGAACAGCCGGGCCATCGTGAGCGAGCGCTCGCCGATCTCGGTCACCCCGTTCGCATCGAGGCCCCACCCGGTCACCGCGTTCATGATGTCGGTGAGCTTCGGATCGTCGTAGCGGAGAAAGAAGCACATCCCGACGGTGTTCTTCGCCGAGCGCGACGGCAGATTCGAGTTCATATGGTCGCCGCCGGTCGGGCTCGTCGCGTAGCTCATGCGGACCTGCTTGCCGTACTCGGTGCGCTGCCTGGGATCGTGCATCGCGAGCTCCTGTCCCCGCACGGCGGTGAGGTGCTCCTTCCCGCCGAGCGTCTCGGCGGCCCGGACCGAACCCTCCGCCAGCACGTCGCCGAGACCGCGCCGGAACGCGACCGCGTCGGGCGAGACGAGCACCGCCTTGCCGTTCCCGAACTGCACCGGCTGTCCGTCGAGCTCCGCATCGGGGAGGATGCCGCGGTCACGCAGGTCCATCACCCAGGCGACCGTCGCGCCGAGCGAGATGGTGTCGAGCCCGAGAGCGTTGCAGCGCTCGTTCGCCTTCGAGATGAGCGCGAGATCGTCGACCCCGCACGAGGCTCCGAGTGCGGCGGTCGATTCATATTCGATGCCGCCGTACTTCGGATCGATCTGATAGGGCGTCTCCATCTTCACGACCTTCTTGCAGCGCACCGAGCAGGCCCAGCAGGCCTCCATCTTCACCCGGTAGCCCTTGTCCAAAAGCGCCTCGTCACTGATCTCCGCCGCGCCTTCGAACGGGCCGCCGTTGTAGTTGCGCACGGCCATCCCGCCGATGCGGGTGTAGCCGTCGAGCCCCATTCCGGTCCCGAAATTGTGGAACGCCCAGTGATTCTCCTGAAGCGTGTCGGCGACCCAGCGGGCGATCTCCTTGACCTTTGCGGCATCGTGGAGGGGCACGCTGCGCGAGCCTTTCACGACGATCGCCTTGAGCTTCTTGCTGCCCATGACGGCACCGAGGCCCGCGCGGCCGGCGATGTCCTTGTAGTCGTTCACGATGCCGGCGAAGCGCACGAGATTCTCGCCCGCCGGTCCGATCTCGCAGACGCGCGCGAGCCGCTCGCCGACCTCCGCCTTGAGCTTCTCCTCGGTGTCCATGATCTCGAGACCCCAGAGGTGCGCGGCGTCCCGGATCTCCACCTGATCGTCCTTGATGAACAGGTACACCGGCTTGGCCGCGGCACCGCTGACCACGATCGCGTCCCAGCCGGCGCGCTTCAGCTCGGCGCCCCAGAAGCCGCCGACCTCTGCTTCACCGAAACCCCCGGTGAGCGGCGACTTGGCCCCTACCGCGTGCCGGGACGCGCCGGGGAGTGGCGTGCCGGTGAGGACGCCCATCGCGAAGACCAACCGGTTCTCGGGACCCAGAGGATCGGCGCCCTTCGGGAGCTCCGTCAGCAGGTAGTGGGCGATGAGCGCGCGACCGCCCGGATGCCGCTTGAAGGTCGCCTCGTCCATCTCCTCGACGGCCGTGGTCCCCTTCGTCAGGTCGACGCGGAGCACCTTGCCCCAGCTGCCGTAACGCTCGCTCATCAGAGTCCGATTATCGTCGAACCGACGTGAGCGAGTACGCCCTGGTCTGCGATGTCTGCGCGAAGGCGGTCGAGCCGCGCGATGCGGTGGTCGCATGGGTGGTGGACGGCGGCGGGGAGCACGACTTCACGCTCGCGCATGTCGCCTGCGCCCCGCCCGGCACGACCGAACGCCGAGAAGTGAGGCTGCTCGTCGGGCCGAATGCGTTCCTCGCCTTCACGACGGAGCGATTCGGGAGGCCGAACCGCGACCCCGAGCCGCTGCGCGCGATCATCTGGGCCCTCGCACCATTCGTGATGCGACACGACAATCCCGCGGAAATGGACCTGTTGCGCGCCGCGTCGTTCGGCGCCGAGCCGGGGGTGAAGCCGGGCGCGGCCTCCGCCGCCGGGCCGCAAAAGAAGGAAGAAGGAGCGGGCAAGTAGGCCCGACGGCCTAGTTGTCGTCAATGCGCTTACCCCGCCAATAGCGAACGTTCCCATCGTTCCGGTAGCGCGGGGTGTTCAGCCCCATCGTCAGGTAGAACGCGGCCGCACCGAAGAGCAGCGGCACAAGCAGGTCACTTGACGTGAGCTGGAGCACGGTGCCGAGGGTCTCGCCGAGGGCCGCGGCCAACACCACGATGCCGAACCGGAGCCACGCGCGCCGCTCGCGATCGATCACGCCGCACCCGGCTGCAGGAATGAGGCCTCGAGCGCCCACTGGCCGCACTGCTCGAGCTCGTCCCGCGACACGAGGTTCGCGCGGACCGCGAGCTTCAGCTCGTCCCGAAGGGTCGTTTGCAGCATCTCCGGCCCGTCCGTGTTGAAGCTGAAGTGCACCTTGTGTTTGCGGAACACCGCGATGAGCTCCTGCAGCTCGTCGAGATCGCGAACCACCTTCGTGTCGAGGTTCGACGACGGACAGATCTCGAGATGGATGCCCCGCTCCGCGAGACGCTTGCACAGGCCGGCGTCTTGCGCCGCGTGGATCCCGTGCCCGATGCGATCCGGCTCGAGGTGGCGCACGACCTCGTCCACCGAATGCCAGTCCTCGTCCTCGCCGGCGTGGACGGTGAGCCCGAGGCCGGCCTTGCGGGCCCGCTTGTAAAGGGCCGCGTAGTCGCTGTAGCGGAACTCGTTGTCATGCGGTCCGGCGATGTCGATCCCGACCACGCCGCGCTTGCGGTACTGGATCGCCTTGTCGACGACGATCTCGTTGAGCTCGCGTCCGAACGTGCGGTCAAGACAAAAGATGAGCCCGACCTTCACGGGATACTCGAGCGCCGCGCGGTCGAGACCGCGGATCGACGCCATGATGATGTGATCGACGTCACGCTCGCCACCCCGGTTGCGCTTCAGGGGGTTGTAGCGGAGCTCCAGCGTGGTGATGTTCGCCTTGCGGTAGGCACCGCCGATGACCTCATAGACGGCCTGCTCCACGGCGATCGGACTCGACTGGATGAGCTCGGTCCAGTGGTACAGCTCGAGGAAGTCCTCGAACGATTTCCGGCGCTTCGGGTGGACGGTGATGAGCTCCACGAACTCCCAGTAGTCCTTGGTCGGGAGACGGATCCCCTGCGAGTGCGCGATGCCCCACATCGCCGCGGGATCGACGGCGCCGCCGAGGTGGACGTGGAGCTCGGTGAGCTCGTCGCCGAGGGGGTGCGGCACCCCCGCCTATGAACCTTGTTCGCGACTCGTCGGCGGACGGCGCACGCGGCGGCGGCGGCGCGGACGCGATTGCTTGCCTTCGGGGTGGCTGTTCCAGATGGCGTGCCCCTCGTCGTCCGCGGAGCAGACCTGGAGCAGCCGGTCCCAGACCTCGGCCCGGCGGAGCTCCTGCTCGGCGGTCGCCTTGTCGACGGAACGCTCGAGCATCACGTCGCAGTCATACGGCGAGCCCGCGAGGCTCCAGCCGTTCTCCGTGAGCAGGTCGACGAGCCGCGCGATCTCGGTCAGGCGCTGGGGCGTGTCCGACACGAATTCGCGGAGCCACCCCGAGTAGCTGCGCTTCCCGCGGTCGGCGCGGTCGAGCTCGT
>JANXXG010000276.1 GCA_025350745.1 Chloroflexota bacterium
GACCGACACGAGCAAGAACATCGATGACAACCCGCTGAACAACAACCCGCCGGCCTCGATGGGGCCATTCATCTTCAAGAGCTTCACGCCCGGCCAGCAGGTCGTGATGGACAAGAACCCCAAGTACTTCCGTGGTGCACCGCACGCGGATCAGTACATCATCAAGACCTACGCCGACACCACGGCGATCAAGAACGCGCTCATCACCGGTGAGATCACCTACGGCGGCGTCGACGCGAAGGACTACGACGACGTCGGCAAGACGGCGACCCTGAGCCCGTACCGGTTCAAGTCGCTGAGCTACAACTACATCGCCTGGAACGCGAAGGCGGCGAAGGCCCCGTGGCTCGCGAACAAGGATGTCCGCCAAGCGCTCTGGTACGGCATCGACATCGACTCGATCGTCAAGAAGGTGCTCTTCGGCTACGGCAGCAAGGCGCTCGCCCACAACCCGCCGGTCTCGTGGGCCTACGACGGGGCGGGGCTGACGGACTACAAGCTCGACCCGGCCAAGGCCAAGCAGCTCATCGAGAAGGCCGGCGCCAAGATGGGCCCCGACGGCTTCTACAAGTGGACCGACGGCTCCACGATGAAGATGCGCATCGAGACGAACCAGGGCAACAACACTCGCGAGACCATCCTCTCGGTCGCGCAGGAGCAGTACAAGGCGATCGGTATCCAGATCGACCCGCTGCTCGAGTCGTTCAACCAGCTCCTCGACCGCACCGTCCCAGGGACCGACTGGGAAGGCAACATCCTCGGCTGGTCGCTCGGCGCGGACCCGGACCCGTTCTCGATCTGGGATTCGAGCCAGACCGGCAAGGATCAGTTCAACAACGTCGCCTACAACAACCCGGCGGTCGATGCGGCCCTCAAGGCCAACCGCGAGGGTCCGGATTGCAGCAAGGCGGCCCGCAAGGTGGCCAACCACACCGTCGACCTGAACCTGAACCAGGACGCGCCGTACACGTTCCTCTTCTCGGCCGACACGCTCGGCTATAGCCAGAAGGGCCTGCAGAACTTCCAGCCGTTCACGTTCTCGCGCGAGTGGAACATCGAGCAGTGGTGGTTCAAGAAGTAATCGCCTAGTTGACGACCCGGGTGGGAGCGATCCCGCCCGGGTCGCAAGGTGGTTCGACCATGCTGAGATTCATCATCCGCCGGTTGCTGCTGACGATCCCGACGATCTTCGGGATCCTCCTGTTGACGTTCCTGCTCCAGCACTTTTCGCCCGGTGATCCGGTCAAGCTCATGCTCGCCGGCCAGTTCGATATCACGCCTGAAGAGCGGCTCGCGCTCGCGAACGGCCTCGGCCTCAACGACCCGGTGCCGGTGCAATTCGCACGCTACGTGATGAACGCGCTCACCCTCAACTTTGGCAACTCGTTCTATTACCACCGGCCGGCGATCCAGATGATCGCGGAGCGCATCCCGAATTCGCTGCAGCTGTCGGTCACCGCGCTGCTCGTCGCGATCGCCATCGGTGTCCCGCTCGGGGTCATCTCCGCGTACAACCGCGGCACGTGGATCGACCATGTGATCCGCATCTTCTCCACGGCCGGTCACGCGATCCCGTCGTTCTGGTTCGGCCTCATCTTCGTCACGGTGCTCGGGGTCGAGCTCCGGTGGTTCCCGATCGGCAGCATGAACGCCATCGGGAAGGAGGGCGACGTGCTCGACCGCATCTGGCACCTCGCCGGTCCGGTGTTGACCGCGTCGCTCGCCGGGATCGCCCTGTACCCGCGTTACCTGCGCACCGAGGTCCTTGAGATCATCCGTCAGGACTACGTGCGCACCGCCCAGGCGAAGGGGCTCGCCGAGCGTACGGTGCGGTGGGTCCACGTCCTTCGCAATTGCCTGATCCCCATGGTCACGCTGCTCGGCGGCATCCTGACGATCGTCCTTGCCGGCTCGTTCGTCATCGAGCAGGTGTTCAATTGGCCGGGCATCGGCCGGCTGTTCTTCGAGGCGATCACGAACAAGGACTATCCGGTGATCCAGGCCGATGTTCTCGCGGGGTCGATGCTGCTCCTGCTCTCGTACATCATTCGCGACATCGCCTACGCCTGGGTCGACCCGCGCATCAAGGTCACCGCGTGAGCACGATCCAGCTGGCCGGAGCAGGGACGCCGAAGGTCAAGGATCGGCCGGCCACCGCTGGAGTCTGGGCGGACGCGGTCTGGCGCCTCCGGCGCGACCCCACGACGATCGCGGCGCTCGGCACACTTGCGGTCATCGCGGTGTTCGCGCTCAGCGCGGACCTGCTCGCGCAGAACTTCTTCCACCGCAGCTTCACCCAGCAGTCACTGCTCGACAACTACGGCGCTCCGTCGCTGGACGAGCCGTATCTCTGGCTCGGCACCGACGACCTGGGTCGCAGCCAGATCGTGCGGCTCATGTATGGCGCCCGGGTGTCGCTCGCCGTCGGGGTCTTCGGTGCACTCGTGTCGATGCTCGTCGGGGTCAGCCTCGGCATCTCGGCCGGCTACTTCCGCGGCTGGTGGGACGACGCCGTGCAGTGGGTCGTCAACACGATCGCGAACATTCCCGGGCTGTTCCTGCTCCTGTTCATCTTCGCGTACTTCCGACCCGAGCCGGTCGCGTTCACCCTGCTGCTCGGTCTCCTCGGCTGGCTCGGGATCCAGCTGCAGGCGCGCGGCCTGACGTTCTCCATCCGCGAGCGGGAGTACACGACCGCCGCACGGACGATCGGTGCGACGTCCGGACGGATCATGTTCCGGCACGTCCTGCCCAACATCCTGCCGCTCATGATCATCGTCGCGGCGGTCGACGTGGCCAGCCTGATCCTCACCGAGTCGGCGCTGTCGTTCATCGGCTTCGGGATCCAGCCGCCGGTCGCGTCGTGGGGGAACATGCTGACCCGGGCGACGCAGTTCACGACGAAGGGACCGTGGCTCATCTACGCGCCCGGCGCGATGATCTTCATCACCGTGCTCTGTCTGTATCTCGTCGGCGATGGGCTGCGCGACGCGCTCGATCCGCGCCTTCGGGGCACCGAAAAGCGCTGATTCAGATCGCGGCGGCCACCGGCTGCCGCATCTCGGCCAC
Source organism: Chloroflexota bacterium (assembly GCA_025350745.1). Taxonomy (GTDB): domain Bacteria; phylum Chloroflexota; class Limnocylindria; order P2-11E; family P2-11E; genus UBA4735. The sequence goes on from JANXXG010000276.1 coordinate 3,070, forward strand.
G
>JANXXG010000303.1 GCA_025350745.1 Chloroflexota bacterium
GCCGGCTCGCGGCGGAGGAGCACATCGAGGAGGGCGGCACGGGGACATACGTGTACGCGCCCGGCAAGACGGTCGTCACCATCGGCGTCAGCGACCTCATCGTCGTTGAAACGGACGATGTCCTGCTCATCGCTGCGAAAGATCGGTCCGAAGAGGTCAAGGCGGTCGTCGACCGGCTGACGAGGGAAGAAAAGGAACATTTGCTCTAGTTCCGCACGGTTTGGCGGCCCCGGTTGCCGCCGCTGGTACCGTGGAACGTGGGGAGGCGCCTGGAAGGGCGCCTTTTTCTCTGGCCGAGGTGAGAATGGCAGTCGCCAAGCAGGCAAGCAAGCGAGCGCCCAAGGCGCCGTCGAAGACGGCCGCCGCGATCGCTGCTGCCCGGGAAAAGCTTGTTCCGGCGGCCACTGCCGACACCCCGAGCGACATCGTGGCTGCCGAAGAAGAGGTAGCCCCGAAAGCACGGGGTGGGGACCTCGTCATCGTCGAGAGTCCGACGAAAGCGAAGACGCTCGGTCGCATGCTCGGGCCCGGGTTCACGGTCGAGGCCTCGTTCGGTCACATCAGGGACCTTCCGAAGTCCAAGATCGGCATCGATCCCGAGACCTTCGCCCCCGAGTACGTGATCCCGCCCGATTCCGAGAAGCACGCCCGGCTCCTGAAGCGCGAGGCGAAGTCCGCCGACCGGGTCTGGCTCGCGAGCGACCTCGACCGCGAGGGAGAAGCGATCGCGTGGCACGTCGCGCAGATCATCAACGTGCCCGCGTCGAAGCTCCGCCGCGTGACCTTCCACGAGATCACCCCCGACGCGATCGCCGAAGCATTCCGCTCACCGCGGCAGATCGATCAGGATCTGGTGGACGCGCAGACCGCCCGGCGGGTCGTCGACCGGCTGGTCGGTTACACGATGTCGCCGCTCCTCTGGAAGAAGATCCGGTATGGCCTTTCGGCCGGACGGGTGCAGTCGGTCGCGTTGCGGATCATCGTCGACCGCGAGCGCGAGATCCAGAAGTTCAAGCCCGACGAGTACTGGTCGATCGACGCGCTGCTCGCGAATCACGCGGACGAGACGATCAACGCCGAGGTCATCCTCCACAAGGGCCACAAGCTCACGATCGGGAACGCGGCCGACGCGGAGAAGCACCGGGCCGCGCTCGCCAGCGCGCTCTACACGGTGGCGAGCCTCGAGAAGCGCGAGTCATCGCGCAGCGCCGGGGGTCCATACACGACCTCGACGATCCAGCAGGACGCCTCCCGGAAGCTCGGGTACTCCGTGAAGCGGACGATGGTGCTGGCGCAGCAGCTCTATGAAGGCGTCTCGCTCGGGCCCGATACGCCCATCGGTCTCATCACGTATATGCGAACGGACTCGCTGCACATGGCCGAGAGCGCATTGAAGCAATCCAAGGACGTCATCACGAAGGAGTTCGGGGCGGAGTACGCGCTCGAGAAGCCGCGCCACTTCAAGACGCGGAGCAAGGGCGCTCAAGAGGCTCATGAGGCCATCCGGCCGACCGACCTCTCGCGCACGCCCGACCGGATGAAGCGCTTCCTCAACAAGGACCAGCTGCGCCTCTACACGCTCATTTGGCAGCGGACCCTCGCCTCCCAGATGGCGCCGGCGAAGTTCGAGAACACGCGTCTCGATGTGAGTGCCGACGGATACACGCTGCGGGCGAACGGCCGGCGCGTCACGTTCGACGGCTTCCTCCGGGTCTATCAGGAGGGGACCGACGAGCCGGAAAAGGTGGTCGCCCTCCTTCCCGCGGTCGTGGAGGGCGAGGAGCTCAAGCTGCTTGGACTCGATGCCACCCAGCACTTCACCCAGCCACCGGCGCGGTACAACGAGGCCTCCCTGGTGAAGACGCTGGAAGAGCACGGCATCGGCCGGCCATCCACGTACGCGCCGACGATCTCGACGCTCATCGACCGCCACTACGTCCGCAAGGACCAGCGCGCGCTCGTGCCCGAGGATGTCGGCTTCACGGTGGTCGATTTCCTGACCGAGCACTTCCCGGACATCGTCGACCTTGGCTTCACCGCCCGGATGGAGCTTGACCTTGACCGGGTCGCGGCCGGCGAGGTCGAGTGGGCTCCTGTCGTCCGCGAGTTCTTCGTTCCGTTCGAGGCGCTCGTGAAGGAAAAGACCGCGTCGGTGAAGAAATCGGACGTGACCGAGCAGGCCACCGACAAGATCTGCCCGAAGTGCGGGCGGCCGGTGATCATCAAGCTCGGGCGCTACGGTCGCTTCTATTCCTGCACCGGCTTCGTGAAGGGAAAAAAGGGACAGCCCACACCGCCCGGCGGCTGCGACTACTCCGCGCCGCTCGAGGGTGAGGAGCAGGGTCCGGAGATCGTCGAAGGCGAGGTCTGCCCGGACTGCGGGAAGCCGCTCGCGAAGAAGCGCGGCCGGTTCGGGCCGTTCATCGGGTGCACCGGGTACCCCGACTGCAAGTACATCAAGAAGACCCAACAGAAGACCGGCGTCATCTGCCCCGACTGCGGGAAGGGCGAGCTCGTGCGCCGTCGTGGCCGCGGGAAGTCCATCTTCTACGGCTGCGAGCGCTATCCCGACTGCACCTTCACAGCGCGCGAGCTGCCGGCGAAAGCGGACGAGCTGCCGGCCGTGCCCGCGGGCGCGGCCGAATAGCCTGACCCTGCGCGCGACGGCGAGCGCCGCCGACGGTCCCGCGTGGGACGCGCTGGCCGGAGCGACCGGGCGGACGCACCTCCTTCAATCGGCAGGCTGGGCGACCGTGAAAGCTGCGACCGGATGGGTCCCGCGACGATTCGTGATCCACGACGAAGCGCGACAGGCGGGCGTCGCGCAGGTGCTGCTCAAGCGGGCGCCGCTCGGGGTCACATTCGCGTATGCGCCGCGCGGTCCGCTCGTCGAGCCGGCCGATCTGCCTGCCGCGATGGTCGCCCTCTCCGCGGCATTGACGATGGAGCGATGCGCCGGACTCCTGTGCGACCCGGAGGTCGCGCCCGCACCCGAGCTCGAGACGGCGCTCGCTCGGGCTGGATCTCATCCGGCCGGCATCTTCGTGCAGCCACGCCGCACGTTGCTCATGGACCTGCGCCTCGAGCCCGATGCCATCCTGGCGGGCATGCGGAAGAAGACGCGGCAATACATCCATAAGGCCGAGCGGGAAGGCGTCATCACAGAAGACACCCGGGACATCGACCGGTTCCTGGCGGTCCTCACGAAGGTCGCTGCCCGCGACGAGTTCGCGGTCCACGACCGCGAGTACTTCGAGCGCATCCTTGCCGCGTTCGGCGATGACGCGCACCTCACGATGTCCCGGGTCGGTGCCGAGGACGACGGCGCGCTGCTGGCCGTCCGTATCGGCGACCGTGCCTGGGAGCTCTACGGCGGGTGGTCGGGAGCGCACGGCGAGTCCCGGCCGTTCTATCTGCTCAAATGGCGTTCGCTGATGGGAATGCGGCAACGCGGCGTCGTGCGCTACGACATGTGGGGACTCTCTGATCACGAGGGTGACGATCTCGCGGGCATCGAGAACTTCAAGCTGGGGTTCGGTGGTGAGGTCGCGACGTGGATCGGCGCGCTCGACCGGCCCGTCGTTGCGCCGTTGTACCCGCTGTGGCGCTTCGTCGGCCGGCGTCGTCTCGCCGCCTCAGGGCGATGACCGGCGCGCCCGAGGGCTGGGACGACGTTGCGGCACGCGGGCCCGGTGGCCACGTCATGCAGTCGAGTGCCTGGGCCGGGATCCGCGAGCGCCAGGGGTGGACCGCCGAGTACCTCCGGCCCGCGGGCGCGCACGCCCTGGTGCTCTGGCGCCATCTGCCCGGTGGTCTGCGGTTCGGATATTGCCCCCGCGGGCCGGTCGCCGCGCCGGGCCAGCTGAGGGACGCGCTTCGCGAGCTGGCGGCGCACGCGAAGTCGACGACCGGTGCGCTCGTGCTCAAGGTCGATCCCGAGCGCACGGCCGAGGACGCTGCCACGCCGCTTCGCGAGGCGGGGTTCCAGCGTGGGCCCGATATCCAGCCGGTGGTCGCGACGCTGCTGCTATCCCTTGCCAGCCCGACCGGGACCGGCACGACGTCCGATGACGAGCTCCTTGCCGCGATGGACAAGGACACCCGGTGGAGCATCCGTCAGCCCGAGAAGCGCGGCGTCACGATCTACCAGGGCACGACCGACGAGGACCTCGACGCGTTCTACGACCTGTACGCCGTCACTGGCCGGCGGGCAGGGTTCATCACGAGGACCGCGTCCTATTACCGGATGGTGTGGCGGACCTTGATCGAGGCGGGCCTTGCGACGCTCTGGCTTGCCGGACACGATGACCGGCCTGTGGCCGGCTCGATGGTCTGGCATTGCGGCGATCGCGAGCTCTACATGTACGGCGCAACGAACGATGCGGGCCGCAAGGTCTACGCGGCCTACGGGCTCCTCTGGCGCGCGATGAGCGAGGCCCGGCAGCGCGGTGCAGCGACCTTCGACTTCGGAGGCATCCCGTTCGATCCGAGCGATGCCAGCGATCCGATGCACGGGCCGTATCTGTTCAAGAAAGGGTTCGGCGGGACGGCGACGCGCTGGGTCGGCGCGCACGACAGCGTGCCCCGCCCGTTGGCATACCGCGCCTTCCGGATCGCCGAGCCCCTCTACACCCGGGCCCTGCAGCTCGTGAGGCGCGGCGGCGGCTCGTGAAGCTCGGTCCGCTGCTCCAGGCGAGCGGCATCGGGATACCCGATGGGGCAGCCGGGCTCGATGTGCGGGCGATCACCTACGACTCGCGGAAGGCGAAAGAGGGTTCGCTGTTCGTGGCGATCCCCGGCTTTCATCGCGACGGCACGGACTTCACGGCCGAGGCGGTCCGGAATGGCGCCGTTGCGATCGTCGCGGAGCGTGCGGTCAGCGCGGGCGTGCCGGTCGCTGTCGTTCCGGATGTGCGCGCGTCGCTCGCGGATCTTGCGGCCGAGCTCTTCGATCACCCCACCGGGAAGCTCAAGATCGCCGCGGTCACCGGGACCGATGGCAAGACGACGACCGTTCATCTCGTGTCGGACGTGCTCGAAGCGGCGGGGGAGCGGACCGGGTATGCGACGACCGTCGATTTCAAGCTGGCTGACCACGAGTGGCAGAACGACACGAGGCAGAGCACCCAGGAGGCGGTCGAGCTCCAGGAGTTCTGTGCCGAGCTGCTGGTGGCGGGAGGCACATGGGGCGTGCTCGAAGCGACGTCACACGCCCTCGCGCTCCGGAAGATCCGAGGCATCGACATCGACGTCGCCATCTTCACCAACCTCAGCCCCGAGCACCTGGACTTCCACGGCACCCTCCAGGAATACCTGGCCGCCAAGGGCATCCTGTTCGAGATGCTTCCGCAGGGCGCCGACAAGGGAGTGCCGAAGACGGCGGTGCTGAACGCCGACGA
>JANXXG010000322.1 GCA_025350745.1 Chloroflexota bacterium
GATCGTGTCGAGCCGGGCGATCAGGGCGTCGGCACGGAGCTCCTCGAGATAGGCACGGGCGGCCTCGACGGCGCCCTCGGGAACCAGCTCCTCGGGGAGCGCCGCGACAGCGTCGAGCGTGATGAGCGCGTGGGAGAAGCGATCTCCGGCGGCCAGCCGCGCGGCCAGCACGGTGTCGTACGAGGCCGCGGCCTCCCGCGTTCGTCCCTCGAGGGCGTCGATCCCCGCCTCGAGCGCGCGGCGAGCCGCCGCGTGCCACCGCCCCTCCTGCACCGGCATCCGCTCGAGCGCGGTCCGTGCCCTCGCCGAATCGCCGAGCCACACCGCGGCGCGGCCCGCGACCCAGGCGGCGATGGGGGCGTTCGGGCCCATCGGCTCCTCGTCGACCGCGCCGAAGGCCTCGTCGCAGGCCCCGGACACGTCGCCGCTCATCATCGCCATCACCGCGAGGACGCGCCGGTACCAGGCGCGGGGCGCGGGATCGGCCGAGGCCTTCGTGTCGTCGCTCACCGCCGCGATCGCGGCGTCCGCACCGACCCGGTCGCCGCGATAGGCGGCGAGCAGCGCCGAGTCCATCCAGACCGCGTCGAGGAGGTTGCGGGGCAGATCGGGGCGGGCGTGCAGGTCCGCCAGTACTTCGTCGGCGGTCTCCCACGCGCCCGCCTCCACCGCGAATTCCACGCCGTTGGCGAGCGCCAGCATCTCGGGAGCACCGTAGCCGCCGCGGCGCGCGACCGATGCGGCTTCCAGCGACAGCGCGAGCGCGTCGGACCATTCCTCGGCCTCGAGCGAGAGCCCGACCAGCACCGTCGACATCGTGCGCAGGTCGTTCTCCTCCGTGGCGGTCGCGAGCATCCCCCGTCGCACCGTGGTGGCCTCCCGATACCGGCCCAGAGTCATCAGGGTGTTCGCGCGGTCGATCAACGCTTTCTGGACGCGATCCCAGACGCGCGCCCGCTCGTAGCCGGGAAGGGCGCGATCGAGCGCGGCGAGGCATGCCTGGACGTCTCCCTCGAACCACGCGACGTACGCGAGCGCGTGATCGAGCTCGGCCCGCGCACGATCGTCACCGCTGTCCCCCAGGCGGGCCTGGAACTCCGGCACCACCACCTGGATCTCGTCCCACCGATTGGGACCGGCCAGCGCCTGGACGAGGTCGCCGGTGGCGACCGCCTCGGCGTTGAGGTCGCCCAGGCCGTGCAGCTCCTCGATCGCCTCCCGCAGGAACCCGAACTGCTGCTCGTGCCGGAGAGCGTCGCCGGCAGCCCGCGCCGCGCGCCGCAGGAGCTCCGCGCGCTCCGCGCCCGGTGGGGTGATCTCGAGCGCCTGCTCGGCGAACACGAGCGCCTGATCCGGGGAGCCGAGCGAGGTCGCCCGTTCCGCGGCCTGCCCGAGCCAGTCCCGCGCCCGGGCGGCCAGGGCGTCGGCGTCGGGACCGGGCGGCGTAGCGCCAAGCGCTTCCACGTAATGCGCGGCCACGACGCCGGCCAGCTCGTCGTCGCCGGCGGATTCGAAGTGGTGCGCCGCCGACAGATGCCGACTGCGACGATCCGCCTTCGAGAGCATCCCGTAGGCGACCTCCCGGATGATGCTCTGGACGAACGCGTACTGGCCGCGTTCCGGGGAGCGGGGGTCGGCCTCGAACGCGAGGAACTCCTTGCGGGTGAAGTCGAGGAGCCGCGGCTCGAGCGATGCGGCATCGGCCGCGGCGACGGCCGCGAGGGCATCGAGGGTGAAGCTCCGCCCGAGGATCGCGGCCTCCTGCAGCAGCACGCGGTCCTCCGGCCCGAGCGCGTCGAGCCTCGACGCGATCAGCGCGTGCAGCGTCTCCGGAACCTGGATCTCGCCGAGGTCGCCCACGAGCTCGAAGGAGCCCTCGCCAGGTCGCAGCACGCCACGGTCGGCGAGCATCCGGATCATCTCGACGGCGTACAGCGGCATGCCCTCGGCTCGCTCGACGATCCGGGTCACAGCGAGGGCGTCGGCGCCGGGCACCATCCCACGCACGAGCTCGGCCATCGTCGCGTCGGGGAGCGGTTCCAGGTGCATCGCCAGGAAGCTGCGCTGGCCCGAGCCCCAGTTCGGCCGGCGGTCAAGGAGCTCCGGACGCGCCAGGGTGACGATGAAGATCGGCGTGTTCCGCGACCATTCGAGCATCGACTCGATGAACTCGAGCAGGCCCGCGTCGGCCCACTGAAGGTCCTCGAACACCATCGCGACCGTCCCCCCGTCGCTGATGCGCACGAAGAA
>JANXXG010000367.1 GCA_025350745.1 Chloroflexota bacterium
CTTCGAATCGGGCGTCGCGGACCTCGCCGGAGAGCTCGATCGTCTGACCGCTCTGGGCCGCGTATCCGGCGATGCCCTCGCCGATGCGCTGCCGATGGCCGAGCATCGCCTCGGGCAGTCCGACGGACGCGCGAAGGTGGAGCTCCGCGCCGTCCACGAGCATGATCGAAGCGCCGTTCGCGTCCATGCTCGCGGCGATGAGGAGGGCCGCGCGCGTGAGCGCGGCGCTGTCGTGCGCCCGCTCCAGCTCCTGACGCACCGACCGTTGCGCGAGGCGGGCTGCGCCGGCACGCTCCGCGACGGCAAGCCGCCGTCCGTCGTCGATCGAGCTTGCCATGAGCCGCGCCGCGGCGTGCGCGCCGGAGACCTCGATGGCGTCGAACGGCACGTTGCGGCGGATCGCGCACAGGAACGAGGCGGCCGCAGGTTCGATCGGTGCGAGGACCGTATACGCGGCCTCATCGGTCCACCGACCAGCGGGGATCGCAGCGGTGAGCGCCGTGTCGGTCGCGAGTGCGGTGCGCAGCCGTTCCGGTCCGACCAGCGACGACCAGTCCAGGTGGGCGTCGATCCGGTACGAAAACAGGGTCGCCCACTCTCCGCTCTGGAGGGAGATGACTGCAGTGCCCTCCGCGCGGAGCAGCGTGGCTGCGTGTGCGAGACGCTCAGGCCAGCGGGCCGTCGAATTGACGGGACGACCTCCCGATCCCCGGAAGCGCGGGACTGGCGCGAATTATGCCTCCCACGCGGCATGTTCTCGCAAACCGCGAACGTATAATTGGAACCAGATGCCTAATTCATCCGTATATCTGGCAGTGAGCGTCTGATGGGACCGTTCGACCGCTTTAACGACCGCGCGAAGCGAGTGCTGGCCCTTGCCCAGGACGAGGCCATCCGCTTCAACCACAACTACATCGGCACCGAACACCTGCTGCTCGGCCTTGTCCGCGAGGGCGAAGGAGTCGCCGCGCGCGTGCTCGATTCGCTGGGCGTGGAGCTGTCGAAGGTCCGGACCGCCGTTGAATTCATTATCGGTCGAGGCGATTCGACCACCTCGCCCAGCGAGATCACCCTGTCGCCGCGCACCAAGAAGGTCATCGAGCTCGCGATCGACGAGGCCCGCAAGCTCGGCCACAGTCACGTTGGCACGGAGCACCTGCTCCTCGGCCTTGTGCGCGAAGGGGAGGGGATCGCCTCCGGCGTGCTCGAGTCGCTCGGCGTCTCGCTCGAGAAGGTCCGCCACCAGGTCATCGCCACGCTCGGCCAGCAGCACCCCGCGACCCAGGAGGCCGCCGGCGCCGGGGCGAAGTCCGGGAGCTCGAAGACCCCCACGCTGGATCAGCTCGGCGTGAATCTCACCGCGATGGCGAAGGCCGGCAAGCTGGATCCGGTCATCGGGCGTGAGAAGGAGATCGAGCGGGTCATCCAGATCCTCTCCCGCCGCACGAAGAACAATCCCGCGCTCATCGGCGAGCCCGGCGTCGGCAAGACCGCCATCGCCGAAGGCCTCGCCCACCGGATCGTGAAGGGCGACGTGCCGGAAACGCTCCAGGGCAAGCGGGTCCTCACGTTGGACATCGGCTCGCTCGTCGCCGGCACGAAGTACCGCGGTGAGTTCGAGGAGCGCCTCAAGAAGATCATCGAAGAGCTGCGCAACGCGAAGGACGTCGTCCTGTTCATCGATGAGCTGCACACGCTCGTCGGTGCGGGTGCCGCCGAGGGCGCGGTCGACGCCGCGAACATCCTCAAGCCGTCGCTCGCCCGCGGCGAGCTCCAGTGCATCGGCGCCACCACGCTCGACGAGTTCCGCAAGTACATCGAGCGCGACGCTGCCCTCGAGCGCCGGTTCCAGCCGGTCATGGTCGAGGAGCCGTCGATCGAGGAGACCCAGCAGATCCTCATGGGGATCCGCTCGCGTTATGAGGATCACCACAAGGTCTCGATCACCGACGACGCGGTGAAGGCGTCCGCCGAGCTCTCCGCCCGCTACATCACGGACCGCTTCCTCCCGGACAAGGCGATCGACCTCATGGACGAGGCCGCGAGCCGCGTTCGCCTCCGCAACTCGACCCTCCCGGTCGAGATGAAGGAGGCCCAGAAGGACCTTGACCGCGTCGGCACCGAAAAGGAAGCCGCGATGGAGGCCCAGCAGTACGAGCTCGCCTCCACCCTCCGCCAGGCCGAACGCGTCCAGCAGGACAAGCTCCAGCAGTCGAAGGCCGACTGGCTCCTCGCTCAGTCGCAGAAGCGTCCCGAAGTGACCGACGAGGACATCGCCGAGGTCGTCTCGATGTGGACCGGTATCCCTGTCCGCCGCCTTGCCGAGGAGGAGACCCAGAAGCTTCTGAAGATGGAAGAGGCCCTCCACGCGAAGGTCATCGGTCAGGACGAGGCGATCAAGACGATCAGCCGCGCGGTCCGCCGCGCGCGCGCCGGGTTGAAGGACCCGCGCCGGCCCATCGGTGCGTTCTTCTTCGTCGGTCCGACCGGTACCGGCAAGACCCACCTCGCGCGCCAGCTCGCCGAGTTCATGTTCGGGAACGCGGACAACATGGTGAAGATCGACATGTCCGATTACATGGAACGGCACAACGTGTCGCGCCTGGTCGGGTCGCCGCCCGGCTACGTCGGGTACGAAGAGGGCGGCCAGCTGACGGAGACCGTCCGCCGCAAGAGCTACTGCGTCATCCTGCTCGATGAGATCGAGAAGGCCCACCCCGAGGTCTTCAACATCCTGTTGCAGATCTTCGACGAAGGCCGGCTCTCCGACGCCAAGGGCCGGACGGTCGACTTCCGGAACACGATCATCATCATGACCAGCAACCTCGCTCAGAAGATGCTGAAGAGCGAAGGCGCGCTCGGCTTCCGGTCCAAGGGCGAGGGCGAGGACCCCGAGACCCAGGCCGCCTACGAGCGGATGAAGGAGCGCGTGAACGACGAGATGAAGCGCTTCTTCCGGCCGGAGTTCCTGAACCGGATCGACGCCACGGTGGTGTTCCAGCCTCTGACCAAGCCGGAGATCCGCAAGATCGTCGAGATCGAGCTCGAAGGCGTGCGCAAGCAGCTCGCGTCGCAGGCGATGACCCTGGTCATCACCGACGCGGCCAAGGATCACATCGCGACCGTCGGCTACGACACGAACTTCGGCGCCCGGCCGCTCGGCCGCGCGATCCAGAACGAGGTCGCGGATCCGCTCGCGGAGATGCTCCTGCTTGGCACGTTCCAGCCCGGCGACACCGTGACGATCGATGCCGCCGAGGGCAAGCTCGCCATCGTCAAGGGCGAGCCGGTCGTCGAAGAGACGCGCAAACCGGAGCCCGTCGCGCCCTAGCATCGCTGCGTGGCGAACCTGGTGCTCGAGCGGATCCCCGACGTCCACCGGTTCGAGACGCACGCCCGTGCGTTCCTCCTGCAACGTGAGGCCGAGAACAACCTTGTCCTCGGACTGATCGCGGGACTCAAGGGCGGGCGCACCTTTGGCCCGGAGTCGCCGTATTTCGCGGTCGTGCGTGCCGGCGAGACGGTCCTCGCGGCGACCATGCGCACGCCGCCGTTCAATCTCCTCCTCACCGCGGGCACTGATCCCGACACGGTCCCGGTCATCGTCGAAGACCTGCTCCTGGCGATGCCCGAAACACCGGGTCTCTCCGGCCCGAAACAGCTCGCTGCACGGGCCGCTGACGTGTGGTCGCGGCGGACCGGCGCGAGCGCACGCGTCACCTCGGCGCAGCGCATCTACCGGCTGACGAAGGTGATCCCTCCACGGAGCTCGCCCGGCGAGCCGCGGATCGCGCGGGACGGCGACCGGCCGGTGGTAGTCGATTGGTTCCAAGCGTTCGTGACAGAGGCCTTGCCAACGGGCGACGCATCGCGCGAGAACGCGGAGGCGGCGGCCACGCGCTGGATGGGCGCCAGCGCGCTCTGGGTCTGGGACGACGGCGGCCCGGTCGCGATGGCCGGCGCGGGTAGTCCGACGCCGAATGGGATCCGCGTGAGCGCCGTCTACACGCCTCCG
>JANXXG010000408.1 GCA_025350745.1 Chloroflexota bacterium
GATCGTGCGGGGGGCGGACGCGGCGCTGGACGAGATCGTTGCGCGGATGTTCGATACGGCCGCAATGGAGCGCGGCGCATATGACGACACCCAACCCGGCATCGTCCTCGTGCGCGACGGACGGTGGACCGCGCTGACGCCGAAACAAGACCTCGATCTCTCCGCGATGCCAGAGGGCTGGCGCACGCTACCGGTGGCCCAGGCCGAAGAGCTGCTGATCGAGCCCGCCCGGAAGCTTGGCGGCTCGGTGACGTACGAGCACGATGTGGATGCGGCGATCGCACAGGCCCATGACGGTGTCACCACGGTCCTGATCCGCGCGGTCGACGCCCGGACGCTGAAGCAGGTGGCGGACGCCTGGGAGCGCCTGCCCCAGAAGACCACGTACTTCTATCCAAAGGTCCCGGCCGGATTGGTGCTGCGCCCGCTCGGCGACTAGAAGGTGAAGCGCGTCGCCGAGCTGTCGAACTTCTTGACGTCAAAGGCGATGAGCTTTTCGGGCCGGACCCGGAACGTATAGCCGCTGATGTACTGCTCGGGCTTCGGCCGGTACTTGAATCCCGGTCCGTATTTCGCTCCGTACTGCGTGGCGATGCGACGCGCGAGCGGGGCGGGAACGCCACGGATGATCTCACCGACACCGTCGCCGTATGCGGCGTTATTGCCGATCTGGATCCCGAAGCTGATGCGCGGATCGCGCGAGAGGTTCCGTGCCCAGCGCGTGCGCTCGCTGCCGTCGAAGAAGAGCTGCTGATCGATCCAGACGCCCCACTGCTGGATCAGATGCGGGCCGCCGTCGTCGTTGATCGTCGCGAGCCAGAAGTAGGGCGAGGCGCGGAGCTGCGTCTCGACCGCCGACCACGCGAGCATGCCCTTCGGCTCGGACTTGATGTAGCCCTTGGGCAGGTGCGGACGGTCCCGCTTCGGCGCCTTCATGGCTCTCATCGTATCGGGGCGATCACACCGCGTCGCCTGCGCGCCTCGCGCACATGGGCGACGCAGGCCTCCATTTGGGTCACCTTCACAACGCCGGCGTACGGCCTCAGGAGCGCGACCACGCGCTCGATCTCTTCAAGGCGCGCCAGCTGCCAGCGATACTGCGGAAGCTTCGACCACGGGCTGCCTACCGACCGCGGCCCGTAGATCTCACCGGCGCCGACAGCCAGCCGGAATCGAGCCAGGGTGTCCGGTACGCCGGCGTCGGATGCCTGAGGAAGGGACATCGATACGTGAGGGTGTCGAGCGTCTCCGTACACCCCGATCGAGCCCTCTCCGTCGAAGAAGCCTGCGGCCCATGAAGCAAGCTCGTCGTGTGACCAGCTCGCGTCTGCGGCCGCAGGCGCCGCGCGGCCGACCTCGGATGCCGCCCGCCGCAGCTGAGAGCGTTTCCCCTCGCTCAGCCACGGCCACAGCAGGTCGCTGACCTCCTCGACCATGGCGTGCCGCTTCGTGTGCCATTGATAGAGGTAGCCGCGCGAAGGTCCATGAATCAGCCCTACGCCTCCGACGACGGCTTGAAATCGGCGCAGCAGCGGAGGTGGGCCGCCCTCACCGCCCTGATAGACGGCCATTTGCCGGACGCGAGACTTGCGGCGTGTTGGTAGGTACGTGCTCGCCGAGCCCTCGCCGTCATAGACACCAGCGGCCCAAGCGAGATCCGTGGTGTTCACACCACGGACATCGGCAGTACCTTGCGGGGAGGGCGGGATTCGAACCCGCGAGGCCCCTTTCGAGACCTGGGACGTTAGCACCGTCCTGCACTCGACCTGGCTATGCGACCTCCCCGGGCTGCCAGCACCACGGGATCAGGTGACAGTCTACCTGCGGTCGTCGGCGCGCACTACGACGATCCGGCGGTCGTGCCGCCATAGCATCCGCTGGTGGACGACGGGCGGATCCTCGCGATCGACATCGGGGCAGGGACCATGGACGTGCTCGTCTACGACCCCGCTCGGCCGATGGAGAACGCGGTCCAGCTCGTGCTTCCGTCGGCGACCACGCTCGCCGGGCGAAAGATCGCCGCCGCGGGGGAACAGCGACAGGCCGTCTTCCTCCACGGCAACCTCATGGGCGGCTATCACACGACGAACGCCGTCTGGGCCCACCTCCAGGCCGGCCTCGCGGTCTATGCGACCGAGACGGCCGCTGGCACCGTCCACGACGACCTCGATCTGCTCCGCGCCCGCGGCATCGTCCTGACCGATGACCCACCGAAGGGCGCTGTGCCGGTGGAGCTTCGCGACGTCGACCTCCCGCGCCTCGAACGCACGCTGGCGGCGTACGACATCACGATGCCGGACACGATCGCCATCGCAGCGCAGGATCACGGCTTTTCGCCCAAGTCCAGCAACCGCCTCTTTCGGTTCGAGCACTGGCGCCGGTTCCTCGTCCCGGGATCCACGCTCACCGATCACCTCTGGCGGACCCCGCCTGCCTATATGACCCGACTCGTCGCGATCCAACGTGATGTGCCGGGCGCGATCATGGCCGACACCGGTCCGGTCGCCGTTCTGGGCGCGCTCGAGGACGGCCGCGTCCGCGACGCCGCGCGAGACGGGGCCTGCATCGTGAACGTGGGCAACCAGCACGTGCTCGGCCTGCTCGTGCGGGGCGAAGAGCTGTTCGGGGTCATGGAGCATCACACCGAGGCCGTCGACCTCGCGAAGATCGAGCGCCTCATCGGCCGGCTCGTCTCGGGAGCGATCACCCACGACGAGGTCTTCGCCGACGACGGCCACGGTGCCCTCACCCTCGACACCTACCGCGCGTTGACCCCGTTCTCCTTCGTCGCCATCACCGGGCCGAATCGCAGGCTCGCCGAGACCCTCGGGTGGTGCGAGGCCGCGCCGCACGGCGCGATGATGCTGAGCGGTTGCTTCGGGCTCGTGCGCGGCGTCGAGCGACTACGCGAACGGGAGGCCAACGCGGGCTGACGGACCCGGTCAGGACAAAGAGAACGG
>JANXXG010000125.1 GCA_025350745.1 Chloroflexota bacterium
AACGGCGCATCCCGCATCGCCGGGATGATCACACTGAAGCCGACCTTCAGCGACTCGTGCCTCGCAGCGACCCAGGTCAGGGCCGTCGTCGCCTCGAGCACCCAGCCGTACTCCTCGGCCTCGGGCCCGGCGGGCACGAGCAGATGGTCGGTGACCCAAACGCTGTTCCAGCCGAGGCGGGCGGCGACGCCCGCACCGGCGTCGAGCACCTCGCCATCGGCCCCGTAGCCGATCGTCGGAAGGATCAGTCCGACCTTCACCGCGCTGCCCTCTCGAAGACCGGGATCGAGAATCCCTGCTCGACCTCGAAGGCGACCTTCACTTCGAGGTCGACACGGATCTCGTCCGGCGAGACCCCGTGGACGTTGCTGAGCATTCGCGGCCCCTCCTCCAGTTGGATGATGGCGACGTTGTACGGAAGCCGGTCGCGCCACGCCTCGTTGTACGCATGCCGGAAGATGCAGAACGAAACCACCGTTCCGCGCCCGCTCAGGAGCTCCCAGGCGGCGTCCTCCGAAAGGCATTCGGGGCAGACCGTGGAGATCGGGTAGCGCAGATGGCCGCAGGTTATGCACCGCTGCACCCGCAGCTCACCAGCAGCGCACGCGTCCCAGAACGCCTTGTTGCCCTCGTCGATCATGGGCGTCGCTCGCACGGTCGTCGCCTACCTCCCCAGGATCAGGCTGCTCGAGGTGTTTAACGTCATCCCACGGCCGGTGACGAGACAGATCTCCGCGCCTTCGACCTGGCGCGTGTCGCACTCTCCCCGGATCTGGCGCACACCTTCGACGACGTGGAGCCAGCCCTGCATGTACGACTCGGACAGGTTCCCACCGGCCGTGTTCACCGGCAGCTCTCCGTCGCGCGCGATCCGCGTGCCGCCTTCGACGAACGGACCCGACTCGCCGACCTTCACGAAACCGGCGTGCTCGAGCCAGAGGAGCACCGCGATGGTGAAGTTGTCGTACAGCTGCGCGACGTCGATGTCCTTCGGCGATACGCCCGCCATGCGGTAGGCGCCGGAGACGCAGTCCTTCTGATGCGGCAGATACCACCAGTCCTCGCGACCGAGGTTCTCGAGCGTGTGACCCTGACCCATGCCCCACAGCCGCACCGGCCGGTGCCGCCCCGCGGCAGCGCGCTCCGGCGAGGTCACGATGATCGCGACGCCGCCGTCGGTGATGAGGCAGCAGTCGAGCAGGTGCAGCGGATCGACGATCATGCGCGAGGCTTGATGGTCCGCGACCGTGATCGGCTCCTTCATCACCGCATGCTCGGACAGTGCAGCGTTCCTGCGACCGTTCACCGCGACCCAGCCGAGCTGCTCGCTCGTCGTGCCATAGAGCGCCATGTGCCGCCGCGCGCTGATCGCGCTATTCGCGGCGTTGCCGAACATGCCCCAGATGCCCCACGAGTCGCCGCGGCCCGCGGCGGCATCGAACTTCGAGCCCTGCGTGCGCGCCGCGTCACCGAAGACGCAGGCCACGGTGTTCGCCATCCCGGTCGCAACGGCCATGGCCGCGAGCTGCACGAGCGCGCCGGCTGTCGCGCCACCCATGGCCAACGATCCCGTGAAGCGTGGGTTGATGCCGACGTGCTCGCCGAGCGCAAGGTAATGCTTGGCGCCTTCGGGCGACGAGCTGCCAGGCATGGTCAGGAGTCCGTCGATGTCGTCCTTCTCGATACCGGCATCGGTGATCGCGTTGCGCAGTGCTTCGGTCGCTAGGGAGATCGCAGTCTCGCCCTCGAGCTTGCCCTGGCGGCTCGCGCCGACCCCCGAGATAGCGGCCTTTCCCCATGGCATCGCTAGCGTCCCGTGAATCGCGGCGGGCGCTGCTCGCGGAATGCGGCGCGGCCCTCAGCCCGGTCCTCGGTCGTCGCCAGGGTCGACCAGAGCATCCGCTCAATGCCGAGACCCACGTCGAGGGGCGCGTTCATCGCCGCGCGGGTGGCGATCTTCATCGCGCGCAGCGACAGCGGGGCGTTCTTCGCGATCAGGTGCGCGAGGCGCTCGGCAACCGCGTGGAGCTCGCCGGCAGGGACGACCTCCGAGACGATGCCCCAGCGGAGCGCAGTCGTCGCGTCGACCGG
This sequence comes from Chloroflexota bacterium, assembly GCA_025350745.1. Lineage (GTDB taxonomy): Bacteria > Chloroflexota > Limnocylindria > P2-11E > P2-11E > UBA4735. The sequence goes on from JANXXG010000125.1 coordinate 2,092, forward strand.
CGCGCCGGTGAACAGAAGCTGCATGGCGAACGCCGCGCTCGTCGCCCTGAAGAGCCGCTGCGTGCCGCCACTTCCCGGGAGGCTGCCGATCGTGACCTCTGGCAGCGCGAAGGTCGCGTTCTCCGACGCGATGCGGATATCGCAGGCGAGCGCGAGCTCGAAACCGCCGCCGGCAGCCGGTCCATTGACCGCCGCGATCACGGGCTTCTGGACCGTGTCCAGGGGTGCCGTGAGCGCCTTGCCCATCGCGAGCGGCACTGTCGTGGCGGCCGCGCCCTCAGCGAGATCGGTGCCCGCACAGAACGCGGGCCCTTGGGCGCCGAGCACGATGACCCGCACGGCCTCGTCGGCGTCGGCGTCGGCGAATGCGATCGCGAGCCGCTCGCGCATCGCAAGGGTGATGGCGTTGCGCTTTTCGGCGCGGTCCAGCGTGATCCAGGCCACGCCGTCGGCCGCCGCGTAGCGGATCCCATCCTCGGTCAAAAGAGCACCTGAGCCGCGACGAGCCGGTCGTACTCACCGCGGTCCATCTCGAGCACGTCGCGCGCAAGCTCCCAGGTGTGCTCACCGAGGAGCGGTGCGGCGCGCATCGGTCGCACCGTCTCCCCGACCGTCCGGAACGGCAGTCCGTTCATCAGGATCGGACCCATGGCCGGATGGGGCGAGCGCTGCCAGTAGCCGCGCGCCGTCAGGTGCTCGTCTTCGACCAGATCGCCGGGGGTCTCAACGACCGCGGCC
>JANXXG010000144.1 GCA_025350745.1 Chloroflexota bacterium
TCTTGTTGTCCCAGACGGTCTTGAACTTCGCGCTCGGCAGGATCCCACCCGCTCCGGCGCCGCCCAGTCCGGCGATGGCCGGGCAGAAGATCTTGCTCAACGTGATCGTGATCGTCTTGGCGTCGTACTTGATGCCGGAGATCGAGTCGGTCTTGCCGTCGCCGTAGTCGACGGCGCCCGCGATCAGGTTGACCGCGCTCTTGCGAACTGTCTTCTTGGAGCGCATGACCGCCTCGACCGTGTACTTGTAGTCCTCGCCGGTGAACGGCGTGCCGTCCGACCAGACGAGGTTGTCGCGGAGCGTGTACGTGACCGTCAGGCCGTCGGCCGACAGCTTCGGCGCGTCGACAGCGAGGCTGCCTTCGGCCTCGCCGCTCTCACGATTGGTGCGGGTGAGGCCGAAGTAGAACTCGCCCCAGACCCCGCTCGAGGCGGTGTCGCTCGAGATGACCGGCTGCATGGTCTTCGGGTCGGAGATCGAGCCGATGACGATGGTCCCGCCCTCGACCGGCGTCTCCGAGGCCTTGGCCGAAGCTGCTACCGTGGCCGCCGGGCCTGTGGTCGTGCTGCAGGAAATGGCCACCAGCATGGCCGCGCCCAGGACCGCGACAAGTCGCCGCATCTGCGAAGACCCCCCATGCCCCATTTTTGTTACGAGCGATACATCTGGTACGCGCGACAGTAGCCGACCGTTCATTCAGCGGCGACGCAGACGGCCCATCGCTGCGCTACTGACCGCTTTTCGGACGGCTCGTCCGGGCGAGACTCCCAGGACGAAGGTCCCACAGGCGGGGGGCGTAACCCGGCGCTCGTCACGACAGACTGGAGCCCGATGAGAGGGTTCTTCGCAGACTCCGCCGGGCAGGCGATGGTCGAGCTCGCGCTGACCTTGCCGCTGCTCGCATTCTCCGTGCTGGGCGGCGCGGACCTCGCCCGGGCCTTCGCATTGCAGATCGCCATCGAGAACGGCGCCCGCGCGGGTGCCGAGTCGTACGCCATCGACTCCACGCCGACGACGGCCGAGGCCCAAAGCGCCGTCATCAACGAGATCAACCGCACCCCGACCGCGAACGCGTCGGCGTCGAATGTCACGGTGACCAAGGCCCAGTCCGACGGCGTCACGGCCTGCGTGAGCCCGCCGACCATCGCCACGCCGTGCTTCGTGAGTGTTCGCGTGGTGTACGGATGGACCACCCTGATCGCCTGGCCGCTCGTTCCCAACAGTGGGACCTTCGACCGCACGACGACGATCCGGACGTTCTTTTGATGGGACGCGTAATGGGCCGCGTGAGGGGTCGCACGATGGGCCGCTGGTCGCCCGCGCGGTTCCGAGATGACCAGGCTCAGGCACTGGTCGAGTTCGCGCTCACCCTCCCGTTGTTCCTCCTGCTCGTGACGGGGATCTTCGACGTCGCACGGGCGGTCTGGCAGGAGAACACCCTCGCGTACGCCGCGCGTGAGGGCACGCGGTACGCGATCGTCCACGGTGCATCCGGCAACCCGATCGTCGGGCCGTGCACGAACTGCCTGAACCCCGCCGCGAACAATCTCGGGAACGTGATCACCGCGGTGACCAGCAACGCCGTCGGTGTCTACAACATCGACGTCACCATCGATTACCCGGACGGCGGCAACAACCGCAATCAGCGGGTGACGGTCGACGCGACCGCGCCGTTCGTCCCTCTGCCGTCGCAGTACCTCTTGGGCAACGCGTTCCAGATCACGCTTCGCGGCGGATCCCAATTAGTGATCCAGCGATGAAGCTCTTTGGGCGCGATTCCGAGGGCGGCCAGGCGATCGTGATGGTCGCGATCGTCTTCATGGCGCTCCTCTTTGCCGTCGGTCTTGCTGTCGACTCCGGCCAGCTCTTCGCATCAAAGCGGGCGCAGCAGGAGGCAGCGGATGCCGCAGCGTTCGCCGGTGCCGTGGTCCTGTACCAGGGCGGCTCGGTGTCACAGGCGACGGCCGCCGCGATCGCCGACGCCACGAGGAACGGGTTCACGGACGGCGTGAGCAGCACCACCGTGACGGTGAACGGCTCGACCGTGGCGTCGTCGAACGGGCCGACAGCGGGTCTGTACGTCGGCGAGAGCCCGGTGATGCACGTCGAGGTCGTCATCGTGCGTCAGGTCAAGACGACGCTCGTGCCCGCGGAAGCCGCGTTCAATCCGGTACGGGCCCGCGGCGTCGCCGGGTCCGAGTCGCTCAACAACGGGTACCCGATCATGTCGCTCGGCACGGGCTGCGGCACGCCCGGCCTGACCGTGTCGTCGAACCAGAACATCCACGTCTACGGCGGCGGCATCGTGACGAACTCCTGCGCCGCGTCCGCCGTCACCGGGTTCGGATCGGGTCAGGACCTCCAGATCTGCGCGTCGCCGCCCGCAGCGTGCACCCCGAACAGCTACACATTCGCGGTCGTCGGCGGCACCACCGGAAACTCATTCCCGGCGGGCGTCACGGTCCAGACCGGCACGACAGCGGTGGCCGATCCGTTCGCCGGGTATCCGAAGCCCGACGGCCGCAGCTACAACGGGGTCAACACCCTCCCGACGAACCCGGGGGTGATCGGCGGCACCAGCACGTACCCGGAGGGCATCTACACCGGCACGCTCAGCGGAGCCCTGTGTCACGGGATCTACATCCTCAAGGGCGGCGGGTTCAACGGCATCAGCCGCGACACGAACGCCACCCACATCGACGCGAACACGAACACCGCGTGCGACGGGAACGTCCTCATCTACAACACGATGACCGGCTACCCCGGCACCACCGGGACCTGCTCGGGTATGTCCGGGGATTCAGTGATCCGACCGATGACCACGGGGATCTACAGCTACATGACCATCTATCAGGACCCCACGTGCACCGCGAGCCTGTCGGAGAGCGGGAGCAACACGCTCGACGCGACCGGCACGCTCTACCTCCCGAACGGCACCATCGACCTGAACGGCAACCCCGCGACCGTCGTGGGTGGCCAGCTCATCGCGAAGCAGATCAACGTCCAGAACGGCAACCTGACGATCACCTACACCGCCACGACGACCGCTACGCCCAAGCTCCCCCGTCTCGCTGAATAGCTACAAGCCGAGCTCCGCGGCCGCGAGCGCCGGCGGGATCGAGGCGCACCCCAGCAACGCGTCATGGAACGCCCGCATCCCGAGGCCCTTCCTCCGGGCTCGGGCGCGCAGGTCGAGGATCGCTGCGCGGCCGAGCGCGTAGCTCGACGGCTGGAGCGGGTCGAGGGTGTAACGGCGGCACTCGCCGACAGCGGCCGGTCGCTCGAGCTTCGGCCCATCCATCATGAAGCGCACCGCCTGCTCGAAGCCGAGCTCGCCGGTCGAGAGGCCGACATCGACAGCGACACGAGCGGCCCGCCAGAGCAGGTCTTTGAGCCGGAGGAGCCGGGTCTCCGGGTCGTCCAGGAACCCGAGCTCGGTCATGAGCTCCTCGACGTAGAGGCCC
>JANXXG010000182.1 GCA_025350745.1 Chloroflexota bacterium
GGGCCGCCCGGCGGTCACCCTCGAAATCGGCGAAGCCAGGCGTATCGAGCAGGTTGATCTTCGTGCCGTCATGCGCGAACGCGGCGATGGACAGGTTGATCGTGATCCGGCGCTTGTGCTCCTCGGGATCGGTGTCGAGGATGCTGGTGCCGTCATCGACCTTGCCGAGGCGGCTGGTCACGCCGACCAGGTGCAGCAGTGTCTCCACGAGCGTGGTCTTGCCGCAGCCACCGTGGCCGGTCACTGCGACGTTGCGGATGCGCTCGGGTGCAGGCGAAGCCATCTCACTCTCCCTGGTCAACGGCTGTTCCGCATAGTATTCACACCGATGTCCGGTCATTCCAAGTGGTCCCAGATCAAGCGCCAGAAGGGCGCGAATGACGTCAAACGCGGCGCGATATTCACCAAGATGACGCGCGAGATCATGCTCGCCGCGCGCGAGGGTGGCGGCGATCCCGAAGGCAATTTCCGGCTGCGGCTCGCGATGGATCGGGCGCGTGCGGTCAACGTCCCACAGGTCAATGTCCAGCGGGCCATCGACCGTGCGGTCGGCGGTGCTGACGGCGCCCAGGTCGAGACCGTCATGTACGAGGGCTATGGCCCCGGCGGCGTGTCGGTGATGGTCGAGGCCGCGACCGATAGCCGGAATCGCACCGCCGCCGAGGTCCGCGCGGCATTCGTCCGCCACAACGGGAAGCTCGGCGAGCCGGGCTCCGTGCAGTGGCTCTTCGAGCAGAAGGGCATCATCGAGATCGACACCGCGGGCCGTGACCAGGACGAGATCGAGCTCGCCGCCATCGACGCAGGCGCGGAGGATGTCGAGCACAGCGCGGGGCTCGTCACCGTCTACACCGCCCCGAACCGTTTCGAGGCCGTGAAGAGGGCGCTCGAGTCGCTGAAGCTCACGATCGTCGAGGCCGACATGTCGATGCGGCCATCCAACAGCGTCCGCCTCGATATCGAGCAGGCAAAGAAGGTGATCGGTCTCGTCGAGGCCCTCGAGGATCTGGACGATGTTCAGAAGGTACATGCCAACTTCGACGTCCCGGATGAAGTCCTCGAGACCGCATAGGGTCATCCTCGGCATCGACCCCGGGACCACCGGGATGGGCTACGCACTGCTCGATGCCGCGACCGATCCGGCCACCGTCGTGGACTGCGGTCTGGTCCCGGTACCGGCCGACGCGTCGGCAGCGGACCGGCTCCTCGCGATCGCCGAAGCGCTCGATGCGCTCATCGCCGAACACGCCCCGTCGGCCATCGCCCTCGAACGGCTCTACTTCAACAAGAACGTGCGCACGGCGATGCGGGTCGCCGAGGCCCGCGGGGTCGCGCTGCTCTGCGCCGCCCGCGCGCACCTGGTCGTGGCCGAGTACACGCCGCAAGAGGTGAAGCTCTCGGTGACCGGCACCGGGAGCGCGGACAAGAAGCAGGTCCAGAAGATGCTCGCTCTCGTCCTCGCTCTCGCGGAGCCGATCACGCAGGACAACGTCGCCGACGCGGTCGCGATCGCGCTGACCCACGCGCAGCGCGAGCGCTTCCGCGACGCCGTCGCGCTCGCGCAGTGATCGCGACCGTACGCGGACGGGTGATCTCCCGGTCCGCGGATCACCTGGTCGTCGAGGCCGCGGGTATCGGGTACAAGGTCTTTGTGCCGCGTCACCCCGCAGGGGACGAGGTCCTCCTCCACACGCATCACGTCGTACGGGAGGACGCGCAGCTGCTGTTCGGGTTCGAGACTCGCGAGGAGCTCGCGCTCTTCGAGATGCTGATCAGCGTCTCCGGAGTGGGACCGAAGGCCGCGCTCGCCATCCTGTCGGTGTCGCGACCGGCGGATGTCGCGGCCGCGATCTCGGCGGGCGACGCGGCGACCCTGGCCAAGGCGCCCGGGGTGGGGAAGAAGACCGCGGAGCGCCTCATCGTGGACCTGCGCTCGAAGATGGGCCGCATCGACATCGGTCCGGATGGAGCCGAGATCCCCGACGGCGACGAGGCGGTAACGGCCCTTCGCACGCTCGGCTATACAGTCGCCGAAGCGCAGGCCGCGCTCCGGGCGGCGCCCCCGGCGTCGAAGGCGACCACGGAGCAACGCTTGGCCGCCGCACTGCGGGCCAGGTAGAAGGGAGCTCGACCATGTCGTTCCTGCGCGAGGAAGAGGGTCAGGGCCTCGTTGAGTACGCGCTCATCATCGTCGTCATCGCCATCGCCCTCATCGTCATGCTGGTGTTCCTCCGTGATGACCTCGGGAACCTCTTCTCGAACATCGGCAACAACCTCACCTGACAACCCGCCGGC
>JANXXG010000187.1 GCA_025350745.1 Chloroflexota bacterium
GCGCGCGCCAGCGGCAGCCGCTTGAACGCGACATCGAGGGCGATGGCAAGGTTCAACGCGAGGAACGGGACCGCGAGCACGACATAGAAGCTGAATGTGACGCCGCCTCGCGCGAGGTAGAGGCACGGGAGGGCCCCGGCCTCCGCGACGAGAAGGAGCAGCCGCGTCCGGGCGCCACGCGCGGCGTTGATCACGATCGCAGCGACCCCAAGGACCAGGAGGGTCACGTCCCGCCAAAGCCAATCGCTCCGCAGGTAATAGAAGAACTTGTTCGTCAGCGAGAGCGGTCCGCCGCCAGGACGACCGAGCTGCCAAAAGAGCGTGCTGAGGAGCGACGGCCGCGCGGCGAGGTCACTTGGCTCGATGTACGGCAGGTACGGGTCGACCACCGGCCAGAGCTCACCGCGGCTCAGCGCGTACATCGGATACGGGAGCGCCGCGATGACGACTGCGGCGGACCACATCACCGTGCCGCGCCAGCCGCCGCGCTGCCACGCGATGGCCACGAGGACCGGCGCCAGCACGACTGCGAATTCCTTGGACAGGAGCGCCACACCGAACGCAAGGCCGCTCAGCCCGAGCCAGGCGCGCGATCGCGCCTCGAGCGCCAGGACGATGCTCGCGAGCAGCCAGAACACCATGATGTTGTCCAGCAACACGAGACGCTGGTAGAAGATCGCGAGCGGCGAAAGGCTGAAGATGGCCGCGGCGACCACCGCCGCCGGCTGCGATCCCCCGAGTCGCCGGGTCAGCCGGTAAAGGAGCAGCGTGCTCGCGACGTGGAAGAGGAGCATGAGGACCCGGCCGCCGTCGATCGGCGTGCCGAACGTCGACGGACCGCCGGTGACCGCGTAGAAGATCGCGAGCTGGATCCACCCACCTGGCGCGTGGTCATAGGTGTAGACGCCGGGCGCGAGGGCGCCGGTCCGCAGCCAGGTGATCGCCTGGCTCGCGTAGATGCCCTCATCGTCCGCAAGTGTGAACGCCGGATAGCCGAACATGTTGACTGCGTGCGGGATCGTCGCGAGCAGCCCGAGCACGAGCAGCCACACGACCGCCCGCGGGATGGCGACGCGCCGAACGCCCACCGACGGGAACAACGCAACGCCAGGCCGGGCACGCGGCAGCAGCATGACCGGGGCTCATGCAAGGACAAGGCCGAGAGTGGCTAGGCCGCCAGCGGGTGGTCGACCACGCCTCCGCCGATGACCTCGTCCCCGCGGTAGAGGACGGCAGCCTGCCCGGGCGCGACGAGCGCGGCCTCGGTCAGCTCAAGGACGGCGGTCCCGTCGGTCGACACGCGGACCCGGGACGCGAGTGGCGTGCCCCGATACCGCAGGACCGCGTCGGCGGCGAAGACGGCGGCCGGCGGCTCGTCGGCGGTGAATCGGACCTCCCGGAGCGCGTAGGTCGTGGTCGCGATCTCGGCCTTCGTGCCGACGATCGCCGCCCCCCGGTCGAGCTCCAGCCGCAGGACGTAGAGCCGCTCACCGGTCGCGATGCCAACGCCGCTCCGCTGACCAATGGTGAGTCCGCCGATGCCCGCGTGCGCGCCCACGACCGTGCCGTCGGCGCGCTCCACCGGGCCGGGCTGGAACGCCGCCGGCGCGCGCTCCCGAACAAGGTCCCGGTAGTCCCCGCTCACGAAGCAGATGTCCATGCTCTCGGCCTTCGCGGCATTGGGTAGTCCGTACCGGGCCGCGAGCGCGCGGGTCTCGCCCTTGTCCTCGAGCTCGCCGATCGGCAGCTCAAGACGGGCCAGGTCGGCCTGGCCCAGCATGTACAGGGCGTAGGACTGATCTTTCATCGGATCGCGGGCCCGAAGCAGCCGGTACCGGCCGGCGTCGTGCGCCACGCGCGCGTAGTGGCCGGTGGCGAGCCGCGATCCGCCGAACTTCCGGACGACATCGGAGAGCAGCGCCTCGAACTTCACGTAGCCGTTGCAGGCAACACACGGGTTCGGGGTCTCGCCGCTCGCGTACGCCCGGACGAAGCGGTCAATGACCTCGCGCCCGAAGACCTCCGCGTAGTCGAGCGCGTAGAACGGGATCCCCAGGTGCGCGGCCGCGCGCCGCGCATCCTCCCCCGCCTCGTCGGTGCCACAGCAGCGCGGCGAGTCGCTCGAAGCGCCACCCGCGGTCAGGCGCATCCAGACGCCGACGACGTCTTCGCCGCGCTCGACCAGGAGCGCGGCGGCGAGGGCCGAATCGACACCGCCGCTCATCGCGACGAACACCCGCTCGCTCACCCTGCGCGGACCCGTGCGTCCAACAACGCTCCGCGCAGCGCGCCGATCGCCATGAGCGCGCACGGCTCCTTGCGCTCGGGGAGCCCGCCAAGGGCCCTGAGGATGTCGGCGGGCATGAGCTGCACTGCGGCGTCCGCCTCCAGGCCCGTGGCGAGCTCGGTGAGCACGGATGCGGACGCGATCGCGGCGGTGCAGCCGAACGTGCGGAACCGGACGTCCCGGAGCCGGCCGTCAGCGATCGTCAGCGTGATCACCGTCCGGTCGCCGCACGACGGGTTCGTATCCGAGCCGATGCCGCTCGGGTCGGGGATGGTCCCCGCGTTCCGCGGCCGGGTCAGATGATCCAGAGCAGCGTCGCTGTACAGATCCGGCGCCTCGGTCATGCCGACACGGTCGCGCCGGATGCGGCGCGAAGGCGCGCGACGATCGGCGGAAGCGCAGCGAGCAAGGCGTCGATGTCGGCGCCGGTCGTGTCGCGCCCGAGCGTCAGCCGCAGCGATCCTTGGGCGAGGTCGCGGTCGAGGCCGAGCGCGAGCAGCACGTGCGACGGGTCGGTGTTCCCGCTCGTGCACGCTGAACCGCTCGAGACACTGAAGCCCTCGAGGTCGAGCGACACGACCAGCGCCTCGCCCTGCGTGCCGGAGAAGCAGAACGACGCACTGTTCGGGAGCCGGTCGGTCGGGTGCCCGGTGAGCGTCGCATCAGGGATCCGCGACCGGATCTCGCGGATGAGGCGATCGCGGAGCTCCGCCTGCCGGGCCGATTCGACCGCCCGGCGCGAGGCCGCGATCCGCAGCGCCGCGCCGAGGCCGACGATGCCGGAAACGTTCTCCGTCCCGGTGCGCCGGCCCTTCTCCTGACCGCCGCCCGTCTGCACGGTCGACACGCGCGTGCCGCGCCTGATGAACAGCGCCCCGACACCTTTGGGACCGTAGAACTTGTGGGCGTTCACGCTCAGCAGGTCGATCGGCATCGTGCGCACGTCGATCGCGAGCGCGCCGACGGTCTGCACCGCATCGCTGTGGAACGCGACGCCGCGCTCGCGGCAGATCGCCCCGATCTCCAAGACCGGCTGGAGCGTTCCGACCTCGTTGTTCCCGTGCATGACCGACACGATGGCGGTGCGCTCGTCGATCGACCGGGCGACCGCCTGCGCTGACACGCGCCCGTCGCGATCGACCGGCAGCACCGTGACGCGGGCCTGCCCGTGGGCCTCGAGGTCGAGCGCGGTGTCGAGGATCGCGTGATGCTCGATGGCGGTGGTGACGATGCCGTCGGCCTCGCCCTCGCGCGCCTTCAGGACGCCGCGGAGCGCGAGATTGTCGGCCTCGGTGCCCCCTGAGGTGAACACGATCTCAGCGGGATCCGCCCCGATCGCCTGGGCGACCTCATCCCGAGCGCGGTCAACGAGGGCGCGCGCCTGCCGCCCTTCGGCGTAGATGCTCGACGGGTTCCCGCTGACCTCGCGAAGGACCTGCGCCATGAGGTCGGCGACCTCTGGGTCGACCGGCGTCGTGGCGGCATGGTCCAGATAGACACGCCGCATGAGGCAAGTCTATCCCGCGAACTCCTCGAAGATCGCGAGCGAGATGCGGGCGAGGGCCTCGTCGTCCTCGATGTTGTCGCGCGGCAGCTCGCGTGCGAAGAGCGCCACGACGTACGGGCCGTTGGGCGCGTAGACGATGCCCACGTCGTTCCGCAGCCGGCGATATGAGCCGGTCTTGTGCGCGACCACCGTGCCCTTCGGAAGGAGCCCGGGGATCCGGGCCCCGGACTGGATGCGCTTCATCAGCTCCACGATGGCGCTGCACGCCTCCGCGTCCAGGATCGCGCGCGATTCGATGAGCTCGAGGAGCCGGCACATGTCCGCCGGCGTCGAGCGATCCGCCTGTTCGGGGATCATCGACCGGCCGCCGCTTCCTGACGAGAGCCGCAACAGCCGGCGCAGCTCGTCGTAGCCACCCGGCTTCGAGTGGTCCATGTCGACCAGCTCCATGAGCATCTCGCGGATGTCGAATGGTGCCCGGATGCTGGAGAGCCCGAGGCGGTCCATCGTCTCCTCGATCCGGCGCTTGCCGACGCGGTCGAAGAGCAGATCGGTCGCGGTGTTGTCGCTGACCGACATCATCAGGATCGAGAGGTCCCGTAGTGTCGGATCCAGCCCGTCGTCGAGGTACTGCAGCACACCGGACCCCGCGACCTTCGTCTCGGCGCGATACGTGGCCCGTTCCGCGAGGTCGATCCGGCCGGCCATGGCGTCCTCGTACAACGTCACCAGCAAAGGCAGCTTGATCACGGACGCCGTCGGGAAGAGCTCCCGTTCGCGATACCCGATGTGCCGGCCGGTCGCGAGCTGGGTCGCGGAGATCCCGACGATGCCGCCGGTCGCGTCAGCGAGGCGTTCGACCTCGGTCGCGACGGTCGCGATGCTCACTTCTGGGGTGGTTTGACGACGACGCGCAGGCCGAGCTCTTCGAGCAGCTTGGGGTCGACCTCCGCCGGCGCGTCGAGCAATGGGTCGTAGCCGGTCTGGGTCTTTGGGAACGACTGCACCTCGCGGACGTTCTCGGTCCCGGCGAGGGTCATGATGAGGCGATCGATGCCCGCGCCGACCCCGCCGCTCGGCGGTGCCCCGTATTCGAGCGCATCGAGAAGGGCTCCGAAGCGCGACGCGGCCTCTTCCTTAGAGACGCCCATCTGGGCGAAGACGCGCTCCTGCACCGCGCGCCGGTGGATGCGGACGCTCCCGCCGAAGACCTCTTTGCCGTCGATCGCGAAGTCGTACTGCATCGACCGGGCCTTCTCGGGATCGGTATCGAGGAGCGCCAGGTCCGCATCAGTGAGCGGGGCGCAGAACGGGTTGTGCGCGAAGGTCCAGCCGCCCTCCGGAGTGCGATCGACGAGCGGGAACTCCGTGACCCACACCGCGTAGTGCTTGCTCGTATCCGCCAGTCCGAGCTCAGGGCCGAGGCGCTCGCGCAGGACGCCGAGCGTCGTGCTCGCGACGTGATGCGTGTCCGCGACGGCAAGGAGCAGATCGCCGTCCTTCGCGCCGGATGCCGACCGTAGCGTCGCCAGCTCGTCCGGCGTGAGGAACTTCGCGACCGGCGAGCGGACCTCGCCTGCCGCGAACGCGAAGGTCGCGAGGCCCTTCGCCCCCTTCGTCTTCGCGACGGCCTGCCAGGCGTCGATCTCCTTGCGGGATGCGTCGGCCTTGCCCGGAAGGACCAGCCCGCGGACCGCGCCGCCGGCGTCGATGACCGAACGGAACGCGTTGAACGCCGTGGCCCGGAGCGCGTCGGTCAGATCCACGAGCTCCAGCGCGAATCGCATGTCGGGCCGGTCGCTGCCGAACCGGCCGATCGCCTCCGCGTACGTGAGCCGCGGCACGGGGGTCTGGGCGAGCGGCTTGCGACCGAATGTCGCGAAGATCTCCGTGTACAGCGTCTCGAGCGTGGACATCACATCCTCCCGCTCGACGAAGGCCATCTCGAGGTCGAGCTGGGTGTGTTCGTACACGCGGTCGGCGCGAGGGTCCTCATCCCGATAGCAGTGCGCGATCTGGAAGTACTTGTCCATGCCACCGACCATCAGGATCTGCTTGAACTGCTGTGGTGACTGCGGGAGCGCCCAGAACTTCCCGGGGTAGTAGCGCGACGGCACGATGAAGTCGCGGGCGCCGGTCGGGTCCGAGCGGATCATCGTCGGGGTCTCGATCTCCCAGAACCCGCGCGCGATCAAGTACTGCCGGATGAACGCGACGACCTCGTGCCGCAGGCGCATGAGCTCCTTCGGGCCCCCGCGCCGGAGATCGACGTAGCGGTACTTCCACCGGAGGGTCTCCTCGACCGGGG
>JANXXG010000215.1 GCA_025350745.1 Chloroflexota bacterium
CAAGCGCGCGACGATCGTGGGGCAGAAATCGGTGGGCTGCCTCGGCGGGACGAGCAGCGTCCCTCTGGGCACAGACGGCGCGCAGCTGTACGTCGTGCAGCAGGAGTTCGTCGGCGCGGTGACCGGTGCGCGCTACAACAACGCCGGGATCCCGCCGGACGTCGCGACCGATGACGCATCGGCGGTCGCGACCGCGTCGAAGCTGCTCCTCGACAAGATCGCGGGCCGGTGAGGCGAGTGCGCAGCCCGCTCAGCTTGCTCATCCCGCTCGTGATCGTGGTGTCGTTGGCTGCGTGCTCGACGGCGGCTCCGCCCGCCACATCGCCCTCCGGTCCGGAGAAGGTCGCGATCACCGACAAGACCGCACCTGAGCTGCTCGCGGCGTACAACGCATCGCAGAGCGCGCTCGCCAAGAAGGACCTCACCGGCTTCCAGGCCACCATCGACCTGACGCGTGCGGCGTTCCGACGCTGCCAGACCGAGACCTTCGACATCGCATCGCGTCAGGGCTTCTCGCCGATCGACGCGAAGATCGCGAAGGTCGAGCCGTACCTCGACACCTACGCTCGCGCGTACCTCGGGACCGACGCCGGCGGCTACTCGCGCATCTACTTCCGACGCGAGGCCGGCAAGTGGATCCGGACCGAGCCGCTCGAAGCGGAGCTCGGCGGCGACAAGTCGAAGACCGTCAATGGCCTGCAGCTCACCTACTTCGGCATCGACGACGATGTGATCGACAAGTACGCGGCCGCGGGGAACGAGGTGCGGACCTTCCTTCTGAAACAGGCCGAGGGGCACACGACGACCGGGCAGGCATTCGGGCTTCGGATCTTCCCGACTCGCGGGGCGGCCGGCCCGAACGTTGCTTGCGGCACCGCAGGCTTCCACCTCACGAACGTGCCGAACGACCCGTTCATCCGACTGTTCAGCAACGCGCTCTCGTTCAGACCTGACGTGAGCGCGGTCACCGAGACGACGTCGAGCATCATCCGGCACGAAGGGCTGCACTGGCTCCAAGACCAGTTCTCGCCGAGCATCACGGCACGCATGCCGTTCTGGATGGTCGAGGGCTGGCCCGACTACATCGGGCAGTCGCGCGGCACCGCGACGAAGAAGATCGTTCTCTGCAACACGCCGACGCCGACGTACAAGCAGCTCGAGGACGGCGTGCTGCAGACACCGGAGACCCCGCCGGAGCTTCCCGGCCAGTACTACTCGTTCGCGAACACGATGGTCGAGTATGTGTACGTGACGTACGGACCAAATGCGTACTGGGATCTCATGACGGTGTACAAAGCGGGCGTGGACGCGAAGGTGAATCTGCCCAAGGTCATCGGGGTCACCCCGGAAGCGTTCTATTCAGCCTGGCTGGCCTGGGCGAAGAAGACCTACTGCAATTGAGGGAGACGGCCGAGGTAGCCCTTCGGTATCGGCCGTACGGAACGCGGTACAGGTGCCCCTTTCGCTGACCCGCCTTTGGTACCTCTGGGCGGTTGTCGATGCACATCATGGGTCGGTATGGTCAGCGAACGAACTCGTGGTGACGGGATAAGGGGAAGCGACAGTTGAGCTCGTCCATGGCGCGCGTGGAGGCCTTGACACCGGTGACGGTGCTCGGGGTCGACGCGTTCGGTCCGGTCCCCGACGTCATCGAACGCGCGCGCAACGGGGATCGCAGCGCCTTCGCCGAGCTCTACGACACGCACGTTGACAGCGTCTATCGCTATCTCCTCTACCGGGTACGCGAGCCCGCGGACGCCGAGGACCTTTGTAGCGAGGTGTTCACCCGCGCGTTCGCGAACATCCATCGCTACCGCTGGCAGGGCAAGTCCTTCCTTGCCTGGCTGTACACGATCGCGCGGAACGCGGTCACCGACCGTCGCCGCCGCGACCGACCGACCGTCGAGATCGACAACGCCTTCGGGCTCGCGGAAGACGGACCGACGGCACACGACCTCGCGGTCCACGCCGAGTCCGTGGATGCCCTCCGCGGCGCGGTCCGCCACCTGACAGGCGAGCAGCAAGAGGTGCTGGTGCTTCGCTTCGTCGAGAACCGCTCGAGCCGCGAGGTCGCGAAGATCCTGGGAAAGAATGAGGGCGCGATCAGGGCCCTGCAGTTCAGGGCGCTCGGTCGCCTGCGCAAGCTGCTCCGGGACGAGCCCGCCTAGCTACGACCTGGCTAAGAGCCGGCGTCCGGGCAGGACCTCCGCCCGTACACTCGATGGACCGATGACCCGATCCCACCGCGCTCTCCTCCTTGTGGTCGCGCTTATCGGCGCGCTCCTGGTGGCGTCGTGCAGCGTCGCGGAGCAGCTGCCGCTCCCTCGTGCCCAAACGCAGTTCGCGACCGCCGAGCAAGCCTTCAACATCCTGGTCGAGCACCACGTCGATAAGCCGTCATCCCAGCAGCTGCTCACCGCCGCGATCGACTCCGTACAGACACTGCTCCAAAAGATGAACGATCCGTCCCCGACGGTGACGAAGCCGCAGTTCACGGG
>JANXXG010000224.1 GCA_025350745.1 Chloroflexota bacterium
GACCGGGGTTCAGGTAGGTGTTGTACGGCGAGGCGAGCTTGAGGTCGTCGAGGAACAGCTCATCCCACGTGCCCTTCGCGTACTGGATCGTCGGATCGGCGTCGAGCTTCATCGAGATGTCGAGGCGGTGCTGGTAGAGGCCGGCGATCAGCGGGCTCTCCTTCCGATCACGCGCTTCCCGCTCGACGATCGATGCGAGCTTCACCATGTCGTAGATCGTTACCTTGCGGGCGACCGCTGCCGTGCGCAGCGCGGGCCCGGCCTTCTTCTCGAACGTATCGATGAGGACCGTGACGATCTGGTCAGCCGTCGCGTCGGGCCGGAGGAAGTACGTATCCGGGTAGAGGAATCCCTCGAGCGGTGTCTTTGGATCGAGCCCGGCGAGCACGAAGTTGTTCCTCGCACCGACAACGGCCGCCGCCGCGAAGTCCTTGGCCGCGATCGACGGGAAGGCCTTGTTCACGGCGACGGCGATCTCGGAGAGACGCAAGCCCTCGATGATCCGGAGCGCGACCTGGTCCCCGGGCGCCTTCTGGAAGAGCACTGACAGGTCGCGCGGGCTCAGCGACGGCGACACCTTGTAGGTGCCCGATTGGAGGGCATTCTCGGCACCGCTCTCGTACAGGACGAACTTGAACGCGAGCGCTGACGTGATCAGCTTTGCCTTTAGCAGGTCCGCCGCGATCTGCGAGGCGGTGGCCCCACGCTTCACGACGAACTCGACCGTCTTGCCGTTCGGATCCGCGGGCGCATCCACGAGCGGCGCCACCGTCGGCGCGATGATGGACCGCACCGATGCCTGGCGCAGGAGCGTGTCGTGGTCGTCCGCCGCCTGCACGATCGCGTCGGTCGCGAGCGGCCGCGCGAGAAAGAACAGCCCGACGGCCGCGACGACCACCACGAGGGCGAAGACGAGCGGTCCCGTGCTCGAGCGCTTGCGCGGCGGCCGCGCGCCCCGGCGGACGCTCGATGCGCGCACCGGTCCGCGAGACACCGGTTGCGTCACTGCGGCGTCCGCCGGCCGTCCGGCCGGCCCGTCTTCGTGCTCATGAAGTCCTCCAGCAGTACCCGGGCAGCCCCGGCGTCGTCATCCTCTGCCCCGCGATGCACGGCTTCGGCCGTCGTGTTCCGTTCGTCGTACAGCTCGATCGCGAGACCGATCGGCTCGAGGGACAGCGCGAACCGCCGCACGCGCGCGGCCTGCTGTCCTTCTTCGCCCCGAAGTGTGAGCGGTAGACCGATCACGAGAGCACCCACCTCCTCACCATGCGCGATCGCGAAGATCCGTTCGACGTCCGTGGCCAGACGGCGCGATCGGCGGAGGGTCGGTAGCGCGCGGGTGATGCCGAACGCGTCGTCCCCGACGGCGAGACCGATCCGGCGATCGCCGACGTCGAGGGCAAGATAACGCACGTCAGTTGACCGTGATGCGTGCATCGAGCAGCGGCAGCCGCGGCCACCACGACGGCGCGATCTTGATATCCGTGACCCGCAGCCCCTGCCCCTGGAGCGCCGCTCGCGCGTCGGTGATGCTCCGACCGGCGACCGATCGCCCGACCTGCTCCTTCGTGAGCCGTACCGACTGCTGACCAGACGCCACGAGCCTCCAGGTCACCCCGTTGTCCGCGACCGTCGGCGTCGTGATGCCGCCGAACTGCGCCGAGCGCTCGTCCAGGACATTGCCCTCCCCGGCCATCGCCCGGTATCGATCGATCGCCGTGCGAGCGGGCTCGTTCCCGGCGACCGCGAATCCCTGGACGGTCGCGCTCACGGGCACGTCAAAGGTCGCGGCTTCCCGGCCGACGACATCCGCGAGCGCGCCCTGTGAGGTGAGGGTCGGCGCGCCGACGTAGACGACCGCGTCCCCGGTGAGCTGCGCCTTCCACCGGAGCTTCTGGTCGTTCGCCGCGTCCGCGAGCGCCCGGTCAACGCTCGGCTTCGTGGTCGCCGCCGTGTAATCCTCTGCCCGGATCACGGGGATCTTCTTCGTGTCGCCGCCCGCGGTCGGCAGCGGGTTCGTCACAACATAGACGCCGCGGTTGCTCACGGTGATGCGGTTCGCGGCCACATTGCCCGCCGGTCCGCCGATGACCGCCTCGACGCCAACGTCGATCTGACCCGACGCCAACGTGATCCCCAGGATGATGCTCCGCGGCAACGTCTTGGTCTCGGTCGTCGCGAACTGGATCCGGTCGGCACCGGTCGTTTGGACGATCGTGCCCTTCGGGATGGCGATGTCGTCGGTCGTCTGGTTCGTGAACCGCACCGATCCGGTCGCCTTGATGTCGTCATTGCGGGTACCAGTGGCAGTGCCGGTCACCTTTGCGTTGATCGTTGCGCTGAGCGGTTGCGCGCTCATATCCCCGCCGGCGCCGGCCCGAAGCGTGAACGTCACGCTCGGCATCGGCGTCGCTGCAGCGGCGACCGTCACCGTTGCAGATGGCACGACCAGCCCGAGGACGATCACGCCCGCAGCGAGGGCACTCGCGACGACGCCGAGCGTGCGGCGGCGGAACCCGGCGGCGGGCCCGCGTCTCCGGGGGACCGCTGCCGCGAGCGCGGCCCGGCGGGGCGCCCCCAAGTGCTCGGTGGGATCGAGCTCCTCGCGCTCGAGCGAGCCCAGTGACGCGTACGCCGGGAGATGGACCGATCCGGCGATCGAGCGCGCCCGCGGATCGCTCGACACGATCGAGATCCGCCGCGGCGCCGCGGCC
>JANXXG010000228.1 GCA_025350745.1 Chloroflexota bacterium
GGCTCCGGGCCCAGGACCGGGACGGAGAGGTCGGCCTCGAACGAATCGAGCTGACGGCCGAATGCGTTGCGACGCACCCGGATGTCCATGAGCCCCGCGAGCGGATGCGGATGACCGGGCACGTCGCGGGCAATGAAGATCGCGCCGGCGCACGTGCCCCATACCGCCATGCCCTCGGCCACGCGCGCCCGAAGCTTGGGGATGAAGCCGTAGTGCAGGGCGAGCTTTCCGATGGTCGTGCTCTCGCCACCGGGGATGACGAGCGCGTCGATATCGTCGAGCTGGTCGGGACGGCGCACGTCCACGGCCGTGGTGCCGAGTCGTTCGAAGGTGTCGAGGTGCTCGCGGAAGTCGCCCTGAAGGCCGAGGACGCCGGCCCGAGCTAGGCGGTCACCAACCGCGAGCGGCAAGACGTTCGCCCGCGGGGATCGTCTCGAGCGAGATACCGCGCATGGCCTGCCCGAGACCGCGCGAGACATCGGCGATGAGCTTGGGGTCCATGAAGTGCGTCGTCGCCTCGACGATCGCCTTCGCGCGACGGAGCTGGTCCTTGGGGTCCTCCGACGCCTTGAAGATGCCGCTCCCAACGAAGTTGCCTTCAGCGCCGAGCTGCATCATGAGCGCCGCGTCGGCGGGAGTCGCGATGCCGCCGGCGCAGAACAGCACGACCGGGAGCTTCTTGGCCTTCGCGACGTCACGCACGAGGTCCAGTGGGACGCGGAACTCGGCGGCCTTCTCGCGCAGCTGTGACTCATCGAGCCCGGCGAGCGCCTCGATACCGCCAACGATCGCGCGGATGTGGCGGACAGCCTCCACGATGTTGCCGGTGCCGGCCTCGCCCTTGCTCCGGATCATCGCGGCACCCTCGTTGATGCGGCGGAGCGCTTCACCGAGATCGCGAGCGCCGCACACGAACGGCACGTCGAACTTGCGCTTTTCGATGTGGAACTTCTCGTCGGCCGGGGTGAGGACCTCGCTCTCGTCGACGTAATCGACGCCGATGGCCTGGAGGACCTGCGCCTCGACGAAGTGACCGATCCGCGCCTTCGCCATGACCGGGATCGTGACCGTGTCCATGATCTCGGTGATGAGCTGCGGATCGCTCATCCGCGACACGCCGCCCTCTTTGCGGATGTCCGATGGGACCCGCTCGAGGGCCATGACCGCGACGGCGCCGGCCTCCTCGGCGATCTTCGCGTGCTCGACGGTGACGACGTCCATGATCACGCCGCCCTTGAGCATCTGGGCGAGGCCTGATTTCACCGTCCAGGTCGCCTTGGCGGTATCGCGCTTGGGACCATTGCCGTTCTGTGCCATTGGAACCCCAATCGTACCGCCCGACCCCTAAAATCGGAACATGGGCGTGGTCGACGCGAACGTCCTCGTGCTCAACCTGGACTACCAGCCGCTGAATGTCTGTAACGTGCGCCGCGCGGTGGTGCTCCTGGATAAGCAGAAGGCCGTGGTCATCGAGCAGAACGGGCACATCGTCGCGAGCGAGCGAAGATCGATCGTGACCCCGTCGGTGATCCGGCTCGCCTATCACATCAAGCGTCCGCGGCCCGTCCTGAAGATGACCCGCAAGGAAGTGCTCGTCCGCGACGACCACACCTGCCAGTACTGCGGTAGGCGCGGGCACGACCTCACCCTCGACCACGTCATGCCCCGCCATCGTGGCGGCACGCACACCTGGGAGAACGTGGTCGCGGCGTGCAAGGGCTGCAACCACAAGAAGGGCGGCCGGACCCTGCCGGAGTCGCACATGCTGCTCGCTCGGCCGCCATTCCGACCGCCGTCGACGCCGAGCTACCTGTTCTCGAGCTACATCCGGGCGGGCGAGCGCCAGTGGTTCAAGTTCCTCGGGGTCGAAGACTCCGCGGCCGCCTCCTAGCCCGGCCTGCTGGCACCGCGCGTGCGAAGAGACCGACCCATGCGGATCCTGTTCACCAAGCGCGGGTACTCGCCCGTGGGCGGCTCCGAGAGCCTCGCGTACCAATTCGCGACGCGGCTCGCGGCTCGCGGACACGACATCCGGGTGGTGTGCGCGTGGCCGACCGACAAGGAAGAATCGTCCTACCGCGGGGCCGCATTCGATCCGATCGTCCACGACGACCACCGGGTGTTCGTCGATCAGGGTGTCGAGGTCGTGCAGGTGAGACCGCGGGGCGGCATCCTGGGAATGGCCGCTGACGCGACCACCCTCGTCGACCTCATGCGAGGCGAGCTGCTCGAGCGCTACGCCGAGGACCGCGAGCTGATCCACAACGTCGGCCGCGAGTACCTCGACTCGAGCATCGACGTCGCGGAGGAGCTCGGCATCCCGCTCGTCCTCACGCCGCTCGCTCACCCAGGTCAGTTCCACGGTGGCGATTCGGCCGCCGACTTCGCGCGCTATCGCCGTGCCGGCTCGCTCACGACCATGACCGACTGGGAGCGCAGCTGGCACGCGTCACACGGCATCGACGCGGCCCGCATCGTGACGACCGGGATGGGACCGAACGCCACGCTCGGTGGGGACGCCGCCGGATTCCGGGCGCGCCACCGGATCCCCGCGGACGCTCCGATCGTCCTCTACGTCGGACGCAAGGAGCGCTACAAGGGGTACATCCAGCTGCTCGATGCCACGGAGACGGTCTGGCGCGCGCATCCGGACACCCGGTTCGTGTTCATCGGCCTGCCCGGCTTCTACTCGACGTTCTTCGACGACTTCCAGCGGTACCCGGATGAGCGCATCGTGCATCTTGAGAACGCTTCCGCAGCGGACAAGGACGCCGCGCTCGCAGCGTGCAGCCTGTTCGCGATGCCGTCGAGGCACGAGACCTTCGGTCTCGGCTACCTCGAGGCCTGGTTGCATGGGAAGCCGGTCATCGGCGGCGACATCCCGGCGCTCCGCGACGTCATCGAGCACCGGGGCGACGGACTGGTGGTCCGCCAGCGACCGGCCGAGGTCGCGAGCGCGATCCTCGAGCTGCTGGACGACCCCGCCGCTGCACGCGATATGGGCGAGCGTGGTCGGCTGAAGGTGAGCGAGCGCTGGAGCTGGGACGCGGTGATGGACCGGGTCGAGGCAGCCCACACCATCGCGCTCGGCACCGAGAGGGCGACGACCGCGGCCTAGGCTCAGGCCCGTGCGCATCGTCATCGCGAAGAAGCTCCTTTCCACCGTCGGCGGCTCCGAAGCGCAGGCTCGCGCGCTCGCAGCGGCGCTGCGCGATCGCGGCCACGAGGTGACGCTCGTCGGCCTGCGGCCGCGGCACCGCCGGGCCGGGATGCCGGCGCGGGTCTACGAGGCCCCGGCCGGCGACGTCGCGTTGAACGAAGAGGGCCTCACGTATCGCTTCATCGCGAGCCCGGGTGGGCTCATCGAAGGTCTGCTCCCCGTCTCGCTCGTCGGCGTCGAACGGCTCCGTGACGCGATCGCAGGCGCCGATGTCGTCCATTGCCTCGCCCGCGAATGGGCCGGGCCATACGAGCGCACCGCGAGGGCGGAGGGCGCAACGTTCGTCGAGACGCCGCTCGTGCATCCGGGGCAGGCCTTCTCCGGTGACGGAGCGGCTGACGTCGCGCGATACGGGCGCGATGACGCCGTGATCGGACTCACCGAATGGGAGGCCGGGTGGTACCGCGCCCACGGGGCCAGACGGGCCATGGTCACCGGCATCGGGGCGATCCTCCCCGACGGAGGCGACGCGATCCCTGACCAGGTACCTGAGCCGGCGACGATCCTCTTCGTCGGCAGGAAGGAGCGGTACAAGGGCTACGACGCGCTCCGCCTCGCCGCGACGCTCGTGTGGCGCGAGCGCCCCGACGCCACGTTCGTCGTCATCGGTCAGCGCCGCTTCCTCGGCCCCGCGCCGCTCGCCGATGCGCGCTGGTCGGAACCCGGGATCGTGAGCGAGGCGCGCAAGGCGGAGGCGTACGCACGGGCCACGATCTTCGCCATGCCCTCGGACCACGAGACCTTTGGCCACACGTACCTCGAGGCATGGTGCGCCGGGCGGCCGGTGATCGCGGGCGACATCCCGCCCTTGCGCGAGGTCGTACGTGAAGGGATCGATGGGCTGCACGCCGCGAACCTGCCGCGCCCGATCGCCGACGCGATCCTCGCCCTGCTCGCCGACCCGGCCCGCGCGAAGGCTATGGGCGCGGCCGGACGCGCGCGGGTGAGCGAGCGCTTCACCTGGCCGACCATCGCGGCCCTGACCGAAGCCGCCTACGAAGCAGCGCGCCGCTAGCATGACCGCGATGCGGGGAGTCATCGGTCAGCGCGACATGCTTGCCCGGGTCAGCGCGCGCGCTGCGCGCGGCGAGGCCGGACAGGCCTATGGCCTCTTCGGTCCGCGTTCGATCGGAAAGCGCACGGTGGCGCTCCGCATCGCGCAGACCTGGAACTGCACCGACCCGAAGCGGCCGGCCGGCGGATGTGGCACGTGCCTGGCGTGCGTGAAGATCGAGCGAGGTCTACACCCCGACGTCCAGCTCATCGAGCGGGCCGCCGACAAGACGGTGATCGAGATCCAGCAGATCCGCGACATGCAACAGCATCTCGCGCTGCGGCCGCTCGAGGGCCGCAAGCGCGTGATCATCATCGACGACGCCGGTGAGCTCAACCTGCTCACCCAGGACGTGCTGCTGAAGACCCTGGAAGAGCCGCCGATCCACGCGATCCTGTTGGTGATCACGCTGGCGGCCACCGTGCTCAGCGAGACGATCCAGTCACGCCTGCAGCCCCTCACGTTCCGCTACGTCCGCGCCGCCGAGATCGCCGAGGGCCTCACCGCTCGGAAGGTCAAGGACGCGGACCGCATCGCCGCGACGAGCGGTGGCCTCCCCGGTCTCGCGATCCGCCTCGCGGCCGACGAGGGTGGCGAGCGCACCATGCGGACGGGACTGGAGCAGGAGCTGCTCAAGCTCGTCTCGAGCGGTCTCACCGACCGCTTCGCGTGGGCCGCCGGCCTGGCGGATGAGAGCGACCTGCGCAAGCGCGTTCGCGCGATCGACGTCCGCTTCGAGCAGTGGGTCGAGATCATGCGCGACGCGGCGCTCGCGGCGCGCGGTGTCGAGGTCACCCCGCTGCGCCCGGACCGCGCGACGCAGACCGGACGGATCGCCGCCGGAGCGAGCGCGCGTGACCTCATCGACGTGACCCTGCTCATCGAGAAGCTGCGGCGCGACCTCGCGTGGAACGCGAACGCGCGGGCGATGCTGGAGCTCTTCGCCCTGAAGCTCCCGTACGTCGCAGGGGTGGCCGCGTGAGCCGGACCGTGATCGGCGCACGCTTCCAGACGGCGGGCCGGATGTACTTCTTCGAACCCGGTCCGATCACCGACGACGTCTCGGTCAACGAGTGGGTCATCGTCGAGACCGAGCTGGGCCAGGACGCCGCGCGCGTGCAGATCCTCCCGACCGACTCGCCTCTCGTGCAGGTCGATCCCCCGCTCGGACGCGTTGTGCGCAAGGCCACGGCGACGGACAAGTTCGAGCTCGCCAAGCACAAGCGGCGCGAGGCTGACTCGACACAGGCCGCGAAGGAGCTCGCTCAGCGGATCGGACTCGATATCAAGATCCTCGGGACCGACTGGCAGTTCGATGGCGGCAACATCGTGATCTTCTATTCGACCGAAGCGACAACGATCGACCTCTCGCGATACAGCACCGAGGTCGCTGCGCAGTTCGGCACCCGCGTCGAGCTGCGACGGCTCGGCGCGCGTGACGAAACGAAGATCCTGACCGGCGTCGGCACGTGCGGGCTCGAGCTCTGCTGCTCCTCGTGGCTCGACAAGTTCTCGAACATCTCGATCCGCATGGCCAAGGAGCAGGACCTTCCCCTCAATCAGAGCAAGCTCACGGGCGTGTGTGGCCGGCTCAAGTGCTGCCTCATCTACGAGCTCGAGACCTACCAGGAGGTGAAGGGCAAGCTCCCGAAGCTGGGCGAGACCTTCCACATCCCGTCGTGCGTCAGCGGGCAGTGCGGCACCGGCGGGTGCGCCCAGACGCAGGGCGTGTCGATGACCAAGGAAGAGATCGTCGTCGGCATGTACGACGGCACCAAGCAGACGCTCACCGCCGAGGAGCTGGGTGTCACCTTCGATCCGGTGCCCGCGCACGTCAAGGGCGTTGGCACCTATGGGTCGGATGAGATCCCGCGTCCGGAGCGTCCGACCCCGCTCCCGGCACCGGGCGGAGCGCGGCGTCGTCGCCGTCGCGGTGGTCGCCGTCGCGGCGGACGACCCGGGGACACCGCGGGCTAACGGACCCGGCTCACCACGAAGTCCGCGATCTCGCGGAGCGCGTCACGTTCAGGCCGCGGCGGGAGCGCATCAAGCGCCGAGACAGCGTCATCGTGGAACGCGAGTGCTCTCGCTCGCGCACGCTCGACCCCACCGGACGCGCGAATGGTCCGCAGGAGCTCGCGGACCTCGGCCGCCGACTTTCCGGGCGCCACGATCCGCGCGGCGAGCGCCGGGTCAGCCATCTCGTCGACCGCATAGATCATCGGCAGCGTCGGCATCCCCTCGGCGAGGTCGCGACCGACCGCCTTCCCGAAGTCGACCTCGTCTCCGGCGACGTCGAGGACGTCGTCGGTGATCTGGAACGCGAGGCCGAGGCTCGTCCCGTACGCACCGAGCGCCGCAACGTGTTCGGGCTCGGCGTCGGCGAGCAGCGCCGCGCCCTGGCAGCAGGCCGCATACAGGGACGCGGTCTTGAGCTCGATCCGCTCGAAGTACGCGGTCTCGGTCGGAAGCTCCCGCGTCGCGGTCACTTCATTGAGCTCACCGTCGCAGAGCGCGAACACCGTCTGCGCAACGATGGCGATGACCTCCGGCTTCGGCAGGACCGCCGCGAGCGCGTAGGCCTTCGCGAACAGGTAGTCGCCCACGATGATCGCGACGTCGTCGTCCCAGGTCGCGTTGACGGTGGCGACGTTCCGGCGGACCTCGGCTTCATCGACGATGTCGTCATGCACGAGCGACGCGGTGTGCACGAGCTCGAGCGACTGCGCGAGGTTCAGCACGACCTCGCGATCGGTCGACGGACCGAAGCGCGCCGAGAGGAAGACGAGCGTCGGCCGGAGGAGCTTGCCGGGAGAGCCGAAGAGGTGCTGCACCGCGGCGGCGAACGTGGGATGTCCGCCATTGCCGACCTGGAGGAGCCGCCGCTGCAGCTCCTGAAGCTCCCCGTCGACGGGCGCGTAGAAGGAGCGTTCCGCCCCCCGGGTGACCACCACTCGAAGTTTAGGTTCGGGTCAGGGCTTCTTCGTGTTCACCGGCGTCGGCGGCGGCGTCTGCGGCGCCGGCGTCGGCTGCGGCGGACCGCTCTGGCCCGGCTGCGGCGGCGTCGGCGACGGGCCACCGGGGCTCCCCGCAGGTGAGCCGCTCGGCCTCGCCCCATAGCCGCAGATGTTCCAGTTGAACCGGCCGTAGTTGTACGCCCCGGCGTTCGCGGCGCCCGCCCACTTCGCGATGTCGGGAGCCCAGTCGGCGAACGGGATCGCGATCTTGTAGCAGCCCCCCGGCAGGTAGACGTCGCTGTCGTTGCTCGTCGGCTCGGTGCCCTGCACGTATTGCTCGGTCCACCGGAAATTCGAGGGGCAGTTCGGCCCGGGCAGCTTGCCCGATCCGTTACCACCGGTCAGCGCCGGATTGACGCACACGACCCTGTCGACGATC
>JANXXG010000271.1 GCA_025350745.1 Chloroflexota bacterium
GTCGAGGATCCGGTCTTGGTCGTCCCGGGACCACCGCATGTCGATCGGGAGCAGCACCTCGGCACCGCGGTCCTTGGCTGCAGCGAGGATCGCGCGGGCGTCGGCCGCACGATCCGGCTCGCTGAGCGAGGCCTTGACGTCGGTGCCGGTCGCCGCGAGGAACGTATTGGCCATGCCGCCGCCGATCGCGATGACGTCGGCCTTCGCGACGAGCGACTTCAGGACCTCGATCTTGCTGCTCACCTTGGCGCCGCCGATCACCGCCACGAATGGCCGAGCCGGTGACTCGAGGAGCGCCGTGAGGACGCGCAGCTCCTTGTCCAACAGCAGACCCGCATACGCCGGCAGCACATGGGCGACACCCTCGGTCGAGGCATGCGCGCGGTGCGCGGCACCGAAGGCATCGTTCACGTACGCATCGAAGCCGTCCGCGAGGGCTTTCGCGAACTTCGGATCGTTCTGCTCCTCTTCCGGATGGAACCGGACGTTCTCCAGCATGAGGACGCCGCCTGGCTTCAGGTCACTGACCTGACGCGCGACCTCAGGCCCGACGCAGTCGTGGGCCATCGGCACCGGCATCTCCAGCAACTCAGCCACGCGGTACGCCACGAGCCCGAGACTCAGCTTGCGATCCGGACCGGTCGGCCGGCCCAAGTGCGAGCACAAGGCGATCATTGCGCCCTGCTTGCGGAGCGCGTTGATCGTCGGTAGTGCTGCCCTGATGCGCGTGTCGTCAGCGATACGTGCCGGCTCTCTCTCGACCGGCACGTTGAAGTCGACGCGGACGAGGACCCGCTTGCCCTTCGCGTCGAGCGCCGCGATCGTGCGTTTGCCCAACGAGCTACGCGGTCGCGGCGGCGGGCTGCGTGGCGCGGAGCTTCGAGGCGACAAAGGCGGTGATGTCGGCGAGACGGCAGGCGTAACCCCACTCGTTGTCGTACCACGAGACGATCTTCACCATGTTGCCCAGGACGATCGTGTCGATCGCGCTGACGATGGTCGAATGCGGATCACCCTTGAAGTCCATGGAGACGAGGGGCTCCTCGGTGTAGGCCAGGATCCCTTTGAGATCGCCCAGGGATGCGCGCTTGAACGCCGCGTTCACTTCCTCCTTCGTCACCTCGCGTCCGAGGAGCGCGGTGAAGTCGACGACCGACACCGTTGGTGTCGGCACGCGGAACGCCATGCCGGTGAACTTGCCCTTGAGCTCGGGGATGACGAGGGCGACCGCGCGGGCCGCGCCGGTCGCTGAAGGCACGATGTTCTCTGATGCCGCGCGCGCGTCCCGCGGGTCGCTCGCGACGGTATCGAGGAGCTTCTGTGACAGCGTCTTCGAGTGGATCGTCGTGAGGAAGCCCTTCTCGATACCGAACTCATCATTCAGCACCTTCGCGACAGGGGCGAGGCCGTTCGTCGTGCACGAGGCGTTGCTGATGATGTTGTGCCTCGTTGGGTCGTAGGTCTCTTCGTTGACGCCGAGCACGATGGTCTTGTCCTCGTTCTTCGCCGGTGCGGAGATGATGACCTTGCGTGCGCCAGCGTCGAGGTGGGCCTTCGCCTTCGTGCCGTCGGTGAAGAAGCCGGTCGATTCGATGACGATGTCGATGTCCAGGGCCTTCCACGGCAGCTTCGCGGGATCGCGCTCCTGGATCACCTGGAGCCTCCGACCGTCGATGACGATCGCGTCGGCCGTAGCCGACACCTCTCCCTTGTACGTTCCGTAATTCGAGTCGCGCTTGAACAGGAGCGCGTTCATCGCTGGATCGGCGAGGTCGTTGATCGCGACGACCTCGATCTCCGGATGACGCTCGATGACCGCTTTCAGGAACTGGCGGCCGATCCGCCCGAAGCCGTTGATCGCTACACGGGTCATATCAAAACCCCCCTGTCGGTCCGCTCAATCTAGAGGAACCAGCCGCCCGCGCCCGTCGCGCGGTCACGCGCGGCAAGTGCGGCCCCGATGATGGAGACGTCGGCACCGAGCGCCGATGGGACGACCGAGCACGCCGCCGCCGGCACCTTGAAGGCCCGCTCGGCGATGGCCCGGCGCATCGGGTCGAGCACGTGCGTGGGCTCGTGCTCCGCGACCGACCCACCCACGACGATCCGTTCCGGGTTCAGGGCGTTCACGATGCCGACGGCGAGGCTCGCCAACGCCGCCTCGGCTCGAGCGATCAGCTCGGCGGCCCGCGCATCTCCTGCAGCAGCTTTCGCATAGACGATGCTCGCATCGCCCACGCCGTACGCCTCCGCGAGGTTCCGGCCCGCCGCGTACGCCTCGACACAGCCGAAGGATCCACACCGGCAGCGCACGTCACGGTCGAAGCCGACGGGAAAGTGGCCCAGCTCCCCGGCGGTGTTCGAGACGCCTCGCACCATGCGACCATCGGCGACGATCGCACCCCCGACGCCGGTGGACACCGTGAGGTACACGAAGCTTCGCGCGCCCCGCGCCGCGCCGGCGAGGCCCTCACCGATCGCGGCCATCACCGTGTCGCGATCGAGGTACACGCGCGGACCACCGAGGCCGGCTGCGAGCCGCGCGGCGAGCGGGAAGCTCGCGTTGGCGAA
This sequence comes from Chloroflexota bacterium, assembly GCA_025350745.1. Taxonomy (GTDB): domain Bacteria; phylum Chloroflexota; class Limnocylindria; order P2-11E; family P2-11E; genus UBA4735. The sequence goes on from JANXXG010000271.1 coordinate 2,572, forward strand.
CCCCGCGATGTTCTGGGTCGTGAGGATCACGCCGGTCATGTGGTCGAGCGGACCGGGCGCCGAGCAGCCGGCCGCGGCGATGTCACTGATGCGGACCTTCGCGGCAACGATCGCGGCGTCCGCGCTCGACACGAGCGCGGCGACGACCGCCTCAGGTCCCGCCTGCGGCGTCGGCCGCGCGTCGCGGCCGAGGAGCGTCGCGTTATCGCCGTCGACGCGGGCGACCGCGGTGCGGATGTTGGTCCCGCCGAGGTCGAACCCCAAATAAAGCGGTGAGAGCGATGAGAGCGCCGGCGTGCCGAGGACCCGCTTAGACGCGGGGCAGTCGTCCGGCGATATCGGACGCGGCCAGCATCGAGGCGTCCGCGCCGAAGACCTGCTGCTGCGCCGCCCGGTATCCCTTTTTCGCCTTGTCCTTGCCGAACGTCCTCTCGGCATCCTCGTAGATCTGCGACACGAGGATGGCGAGGTACGGCACGGCCTGCTGCTCGGGCATGTTCTCCCGGTCGAGCGCCTGCGCATCGATGCGGTCATCAACGATCGGCAGTGGGCGATCGATGGGGTCGGCCTGCTCATCGACGCGCATCAACAGGTTGGCCATCCGGTCGTCGAGACGGCCCTTGCCGTAGTGCCCGCCGTTGTACTCGACGAGCAGGGCGTTCGAAAGCTCGGCCAACATCCCGGCCCGACCGATGCCCCCGGCCGCGAGGGCCGGCGCGACCGACGCCGCCGCAGGCGCGGCCTCTTCGCGCTTCAAGAATCCGAAGCGGCCCTTCTTCTTTTCCTCGACCGGCGCGGCGGTCGCTTCGGGCTCGACGGTGGGCGCGGGCCGCGACCATTCGCTGATGCGATCGGTGCTTGGCGCTGGCGCCTCGGCCGGCGCACTGGGTGCCGGCGAGAAGACCCCGCTCAAGGCGGCGAGTCGCTCGTCCTGGGCCTCGGAGACTTCCGGCACGGACGCGCTCTCGACCGGAGGCGCCGCCGGCGCTTCGGTTTCCCAGCTGGGGGCGGCGGGGGCGGGCGCGCTCATCCGCGCGTCGAGTGCCGCGGCCAGGTCTGCGCGCAGATCTGACTGCGGCCGCTCCCATTCGGTGGACGGGCTTGCGGGGGCCGGGGTCTCCCAGCTCTGCGCGGCCTGCGGCTCCCAGCTCTGCGCGGGCGCGGGCACGGGCTCGGGCGCCGGCGCGGCCCACTCGCGAACGGGCGGGCTCCACTGCTGCGGCTCCGGCGCCGGAGGCTCGGCTGCGGGCGGCTCCGGCGCGGGGACGACCTCCGGAGCGGCGTCGACAACGTCCTGAACATCGATGAAGCCGGCCTCGACGAGCGCGGCGAGCGCCGCGCGCGTCGCGAGCCTCCCCATCTTCAGGTGTCCGGCGACACCCGGAAGATCGCGCTCACCGTTGACCGCAAGCAGCGTTCGCCACTGATCGGGTGCGAGTGTGATGTTCCCCTTCTCGGCAGCACGCTCCGAGAGCCGGAACCGCGAGCGGTCGTCCGGGATGATCCTGCGGACCGCGACGATCCGATCGCGCTCCTCGACGGCCTTGTCCAACAGCTGATCGAGATCTCCGGCGAGATTGGCGGCCGGCGGCTCGTTCCACGGGATGAACTCGAAGGTCCCCATGCCGACCGCGAAGATCGAGCCAAGGGCGAGCTCGCCGGCATCCTCACCGGCGATCGCAGCGACGAGCCGACCGCCGTCGAAGCCCAGTGTCCCGCCGGTCGCGTCGCCGTCACGG
>JANXXG010000292.1 GCA_025350745.1 Chloroflexota bacterium
CGTCAGCTGGTGCCGGCCCTCGATCTCTCGGACCGCCCTCGCTTCCCGATCCTCGCGGCGCTCTACCACCCGCCGGGGGGCATCATCCGCCATGACGCGGTCGTGTGGGCATACGCGCGCGCCGCCGACCGGCTGGGCGTGGAGATCCACCCCTATACGGAGGTCACCGGGATCGAGGTCGCGGACGGGCGGGTCCAGGGCGTTCAGACGACGCGCGGTCGGATCACCGCAGGGACCGTGGTGAACGCGACGGCCGGCTGGGCCTCCACCATCGCCCGCATGGCCGGCGTCCAGCTGCCGATCGTGACCCACCCGCTTCAAGCGCTGGTGACCGAGCCGCTGAAGCCCTTCTTGGACAAGGTCCTCGTGTCCGCGACGTTGCACGTCTACGTGAGCCAGACCGATCGCGGCGAGCTCGTCATCGGTCAGGAGATCGACCCCTACGCCTCGTACAGCATGCGGTCCACGATGCCGTTCATGGAGACCGCTGCTCGGCATGCGCTCGAGCTGCTGCCCTGTGTCGCCGGCGTGAAGGTCCTCCGGCAGTGGGCCGGGATCTGTGACATGACCCCGGACTTCGCACCGATCATGGGCACCGTCCCCGAGGTGGCAGGCTTCATCGTCGACGTCGGGTGGGGGACGTATGGATTCAAGGCCGCTCCGGCGGCCGCCCGCCGGGTGGCGGAGCTCATCGCGACCGGCCGTACGCCACCGATCATCGCGCCGTTCACCGTGGAGCGGTTCGCCACCAATCAGCTGCTCGGAGAGAAAGCCGCGGCCGCGGTCTCGCACTAGGCGCCGGGGAGGACAGGAATGAACGCGCGGGAATTCAAGGGTCGTCTCGACCAGGACCACGTGGAGTACATCCTCGCCCAGTGGGTCGACATCCACGGGACGCCGCGGTGCAAGGGGATCCCGGCCAGCGCGGTCGACCAGTTCCTCGCGGGGAGCGCGGGGTTCGCGGGTGCCGCCACCGTCGGGCTCGGCCAGGGTCCGCACGATCACGATCTCGTGGGTGTGCCGGATCTGGATAGCTACACCCTCGTGCCGTGGGAGTCCGGCGTCGCGCGGGTCGTCTGCGATATCCAGGTCGACGGCGCCGCGTGGCCGTATTGCTCTCGGACCGCGCTTCGACTCGCGATCGAGCGCCTCGCGACGAAGGGATACGAGCTGCGGGTCGGGGTCGAGGCCGAGCACATGCTCGTCACTCGCGGTCCGGACGGCTCGATCGCGCCATTCGACCCAACTGGCGCGGACACGCTGGCGAAGCCCTGCTATGACTTCAAAGCCCTCGCCGCGAACATGGGCTATCTCCGAACCCTCGTCGGGTACATGGAGGGCCTGGGCTGGGAGCCGTACGCGACCGATCACGAGGATGGCCGGTCGCAGTTCGAGCTGAACTGGAAGTTCGCCGACGCGCTCACCACCGCGGACCGCTACACGTTCTTCAAGATGATGACCTCCCAGGTCGCGACGAGGCTGGGTGCCATCGCGACCCATATGCCGAAGCCCTTCGCGAACCTCACCGGGAATGGCAGCCACATCCATTTCTCGCTGTGGGACCGGCAGGGCCGCAACGTGTTCGCCGATCCGAACGACAAACGCGGGCTCGGGCAATCGGCGCTCGCATATCAGTTCCTTGGCGGCGTCATGGCCCATGCGCGCGGGCTGTCCGCGCTCATCGCGCCGACCGTGAACTGCTACAAGCGCCTTTCGGTCGGCGCGTATCTGACCGGGTCGTCTTCCGGCTTCACGTGGACGCCGGCGTTCATCTCATACGGCGACAACAACCGCACCCATATGTTCCGCGCACCCGACTCAGGGCGATGGGAGTGTCGTGCCGTGTCGGGCGGCGTGAATCTGTACCTCGGTCTGGCCGGTCTCATCGCGGCGGGAGTTGATGGGATGGAGCGCGGCACCGACCCCGGTGAGCCGATGACCGGACGGAACATGTACGACGTACCGTTGGCGGAGATGCGGCAGCTCGGCGTGAAATGGATCCCCCAGAGCCTGCACGAGGCGGTAGATGAGTTCGAGGCCGATCCGGTCGTGCGCTCTGGCCTCGGCGCGAAGCTCGCGGACGAGTTCATCCGGATCAAGCGGCAGGAGTGGGTCCGCTACAGCAACGCCGTTGGACCCTGGGAGGTCGAGCAGTACCTGACGCTGTTCTGATGACGCCCACCGGCGAGCGCCGACCGTCCGCGATCCTCCTGGTGTCCTGCGTGGATCGGCCTGGCCTCGTGGCCGAGCTGGCCGGATTCGTGTTCTCGAACGGTGGCAACATCCTCGCTGCCGACCAGCACAGCGAGCCCGACAACGGGATGTTCTTCCTCCGGCTGGTGTGGGATACGAGCGGCTTCGCGCTCGACCGAAGCGCGACCGCTGCGGCGCTCGGCCAGCTTGCGCGGCGATCCGGCCTCACCTGGTCGCTGCGATACTCGGACGAGCGCGAGCGGGTCGCGGTGCTCGTCAGCCGGACGCCGCAATGTCTGTACGACCTGATGCTGGCCGATCAGGTCGACGAGCTGGGCGGCACCGTAACGGTGGTCATCTCCAACCACGACGATCTGCGTCCGGTCGCCGGACACTTCGGGATCCCGTACCACCATGTGCCGTCGGGCGGGGCGATGCGCGACGGCGCCGAGCAGCGCATGACGGAGCTCTTGGCGGAGCATCGCGTGGACCTCGTCGTCCTCGCGCGATACATGCAAGTGCTTTCGCCGGCGTTCGTCGATCGGTGGCTCGCCCGGATGATCAACATCCATCACTCGTTCCTGCCCGCGTTCGTCGGTGCGCAGGCCTACCGTCAGGCGCGAGACCGCGGCGTGAAGATGATCGGCGCGACCGCCCATTACGTGACCAACGACCTTGACCAGGGGCCGATCGTCGAACAGGACGTGGTCCGGGTCTCGCATCGGGACACCGTGGACGATCTGGTCCGCAAGGGCCGCGAACTCGAGCGGACGGTCCTGACTCGGGCGGTCCGCTACCACCTTGAACGCCGAGTTCTCATCTCCGGGAATCGGACGGTTGTGTTCACCTGAGCATCCAGGATCCGGTCATTGTGCTGAGTGGGGCCGCCCTGCTGTCATTCTTCGTCCTCGGCCTCGTCGGCATCGGTGCTGCCATCGTGTTCAACGCTCTCTTCGTAGCGCTCGTCGCATTTGGGACCGCCGGTGGCCTCACCGTCCGGGACGGGCTGTATTGGTTCTCCCTCGCCAACGGCCTCTCGAGCACGATCATGCTGGCGCTGCTCGCTCGGTCGATCCGCGTCGAACGGTCGAGCGTTTTCTACCTCTGCGCGTCTCTGCCGGTCACCGTCGCATTCACGCTGCTGCTCCCTAGGGTCGACACGACCGCATTGCAGGTCGGGCTCTCGATCGTCGTGACCGTTGCCGGCTTGCTGCTCCTGTACAGCCGGGACCATCCACTGTTGAGCGGACGGGCGCGCGACCTCGTCGCCTTCCCGGCGGGCGCCGTTGCC
>JANXXG010000298.1 GCA_025350745.1 Chloroflexota bacterium
TGGACGAGCCGTTCAGCGCGCTCGACGCGCCCACGCGGGAGTCGCTCATCGCCGACCTGGCGCACGTGCTTCGGGATCGGGGCGTGACGACGGTGATGGTCACGCACGATCGCGACGAGGCCCTCTCGCTCGCGGACCGGATCGGCGTGGTGATGAAGGGCGAGCTGCGGCAGCTCGATACCGCGGAGACGGTCTTCGGCATGCCCGCTGACCCTGAGATCGCGGCGTTCGTTGGGATCGAGAACGTCATTCCCGCGCGCGTCGAGCGCGCGACGGATGAGCTCACCTATCTGCGGATCGCCGACCAGCACGTCGAGATCACCGAGCCACCGCCACCTGGCGACGACTTCCCGCTTCTCTGCATCCGGCCCGACGACGTCATCATCGCGCGCCAGCCGGCGAGCACGAGCGCCCGGAACAGCCTTCGGGGGCGCATCGTGCGCATCGAGCCGATCGGCCGGCGCACGCGCCTCGTGCTCGACTGCGGCTTTCCGCTGATCGCCAACGTCACACGCCAATCCGCGCGCGAGCTCGGCCTTGCCGTGGATGATCAGGTCGTCGCGTCGTTCAAGGCGACGGTGCCGCACCTGCTTCCGCGAAGCCGTCACTAGGGACCGCGTCGGTAGACTTCACCAATGCCGATCAGCGCCTCCTCCGCACGCACTGCCACGCGTTCGCTCTCGGTCGATGAGGCTCTCGAGCGGATCCTCGCGAAGGTTCGCCAGCTCGAGCCGGTGACCGCGGACCTCATGGACACGCTCGGCATGACCCTCGTAGAGGACATCGTCGCCGACCACGACGTACCCCCGTTCCGCAACTCCGCGATGGACGGCTACGCCGTGATCGGCGCGGACGTCGCGACAGTGCCGGCACGTTTGCGGGTCGTCGGTGACATCGCGGCGGGCGGCGTCCCCGCTCGTCCCATCACCCGCGGCGAAGCGATTCGGATCATGACCGGCGCGCCGATGCCGGACGGCGCCGACACGATCGTGCGGGTGGAGGACACCGATAACGGGACGAGCACGGTCACGATCCACGCGGCGACGCGACCTGGCACGTCGGTGCGTGCGGCCGGCGAGGATCTGCGGACGGGCGAGACCGTGCTGACCCGTGGCACGATCTTGCGCGCCGCGGAGATCGGCGTGCTCGCGACGCTGGGTCACAAGACCGTCCAGGTCACGCGGCAGCCGCGAGTCGCCGTGCTCTCCACAGGCGATGAGCTCGTCGAGCTCGACGCGCCGCTCGGGCCCGGCCAGATCCGCGACGCGAACCGCTACTCGCTCGCGAGCGCCGCCCGCGCCGTGGGCGCGCGCGCGATCCCCCTCGGCATCGTGCGCGACACCGTGGACGACCTGCGGCGGGCGCTGCGCGACGCCGCGAGCAAGGCCGACATCATCGTGACGAGCGGCGGTGTGTCGGTCGGCGACCACGACCACGTGAAGCCGGTCGTCGATGAGCTGGGCTCGATGGACTTTTGGTCGATCGCCATCCGTCCCGGCCGCCCGCTCGCGTTCGGGGCGATCGACGGCACGCTCATCTTCGGCCTCCCCGGCAATCCGGTGTCCTCGCTCCTTGGCTTCGAGCTCTTCGTCCGCCCCGCGCTGCTGAAGATGGCCGGCCGGCGGCTGCTCCACCGGCCGCAGGTGGCCGCGACGCTGGACGACACGCTCGACACTCCGCCGGGGCTGCGGTTCTTCGCGCGCGGCATCTACGACCCGGCGGCAGGCACCGTCCGGACCACCGGTCCGCAGGGCTCGGGGATCCTGCGCTCGATGGCCCTCGCAAACTGCTTCATCGACATTCCCGATACCGTGCAGCACGTGGATCGGGGCGGACGCGTGATCGTGATCCGGACCGATCAGCCGGAGGACCATTGATGAAGCCGACAGCAAAGAAGTCCGCGACGAAGAAGCTCACCCATCTCGACGCGAAGGGCGCCGCGCGGATGGTCGACGTCGGCGCGAAGGCCGACACCGATCGGCGGGCGATCGCCCGCGGGATGAGCTCGCTCGTCTTCTTCGCGGCCATGATGCCCGCGATCCGCGCGGCGGCGATGACGTCGCCCTTCTTCGTCTTTCCCTCGCGCACGAGCGTGAGCGTCTCAGGAGAGACGAGGAGCATCCCGCGGGCGATCGCCCGCCGATCGGTGTCGGCCTTCGCGCCGACGTCGACCATCCGCGCGGCGCCCTTCGCG